>NZ_JBRIQR010000014.1:0-138054 GCF_052983755.1 Enterobacter sp. CFEC122
GCAGCGCCACCGGGCATTTTCCACCTCAGAGCTGAACCACCACCTCATCCCCCTCGGCTTTCACCACCACGCCCCACTCGCTACCCGCGTGCGAGCCGCCCTTCACGCCGCGCACTTTCTGCACGTTGCGCAAACACACCGACCAGTTTTGCGCGTCTCCCGCGCCGGTAAAGGTCACGATGTCGCCCCGACGTGACGCCTTCAGCGTAAACGCCACCGCGCCGTTCGCCGCAGGCACTTCGCTTACCGCCGTTGCGCCATCGTCCAGGTTAAACAGCTGGAAGGCCGTCCCCTCGTGCCACGCGTAGTCTGGCTTCTGGTTATTGTTACCCAGCGCCAGCAGCGTGTTGTCGCGCACGTAGACCGGCAGGCTCATGAAATCGTGCTGCTGCTTATGCCAGCGGCTGCCCTGAATTTCGTCGTTGTGCCACAGGTGCGTCCAGTGCCCTTCCGGCAGGTAGAACTGCACGTCCCCCGCCTCGGAGAACACCGGAGCGACCATCAGGGCATCCCCCAGCATGTACTGACGGTCAAGATAGTCACACGCCGGATCGTCCGGGAACTCCAGCATCATCGCCCGCAGCATCGGCGTGCCGAACTCGCGGGCCAGCGCCGCCTGACGGTACAGGTACGGCATCAGCTGACACTTCAGCTGGGTGAAGTGGCGCACCACGTCGCAGGACTCGTCATCGTACGCCCACGGCACGCGGTAGGATTTGCTGCCGTGCAGGCGGCTGTGGCTGGAAAACAGCCCGAACGCGCACCAGCGCTTGTAGACGTGCGCCGGGGCGGTGTTTTCGAACCCGCCGATATCGTGGCTCCAGAACCCGAAGCCGGACAGGCCAATCGACAGCCCACCGCGCAGGCTTTCGGCCATCGACTCATAGTTGGCGTAGCAGTCGCCGCCCCAGTGAACCGGGAACTGTTGCGCACCCACGGACGCCGAGCGGGCAAACAGCACCGCCTCTTCTTCACCCACCGTCTCTTTCAGCACGTTCCACACCAGCTCGTTGTAGATGTAGGCGTAATGGTTGTGCATCTTCTGCGGATCGGACCCGTCGAACCACTGGACGTCGGTCGGGATGCGCTCGCCGAAGTCGGTCTTAAAGCAGTCGACGCCGATATCCACCAGCCCTTTCAGCTTGTCGGCATACCACCTGCACGCGTCCGGGTTGGTGAAGTCGTAAATCGCCAGCCCCGGCTGCCATTTGTCCCACTGCCACAGGGAGCCGTCCGGACGCTTGAGCAAATAGCCCCTCTCTCTCAGCTCCCGGAAGATCGGGGATTTCTGGCCGATGTATGGGTTAATCCACACGCAGACCTTCAGCCCTTTCTCCTTCAGGCGGCGGATCATGCCTTCAGAGTCCGGGAAGGTCACCGGATCCCACTCGAAGTCGCACCACTGGAAGGCCTTCATCCAGAAGCAGTCAAAGTGGAACACGTGCAGCGGCAGGTCCCGTTCGGCCATGCCGTCGATAAAGCTGTTCACCGTCGCTTCGTCGTAATTGGTGGTGAACGAGGTGGTGAGCCACAGGCCGAACGACCAGGCAGGCGGCAGCGCCGGACGCCCGGTGAAGCGGGTATAGCGGTTCAGCACTTCTTTCGGCGTCGGGCCGTCGATCACGAAGTACTCAAGATATTCGCCTTCCACGCTGAACTGCACCTTAGAGACTTTCTCGGAGCCCACTTCAAACGAGACGTTTTCCGGGTGATTCACCAGCACGCCGTAGCCGCGGTTGGTCAGGTAGAACGGGATATTTTTATAGGACTGCTCGGTGCTGGTGCCGCCATCGCGGTTCCAGGTTTCGACCGTCTGGCCGTTGCGCACCAGCGCGGTAAAGCGCTCGCCCAGGCCGTAGACCGTTTCCCCCACGCCCAGATCCAGACGTTCGAACACGTAATTGCGGTGGGTATTGCTGTCCTGCACGTAGCCGTTGTTTTTCAGCTGGCTGCCGGTAATGCGCTGGCCGTTGCGCAGGAAATCCAGCGCCCAGAACTCGCCTTTGGTAACGCGCACGCTGACGCTGCCGCTTTTCAGCTCGGCAAAATCGGCGTTGTTTTCGATCTCTACCTTCACGTCTTTCAGAACGTTCAGCGGATAGTGCGGGCCGTTGTTCAGCGCGCCCTGGAAGTGCTCGATGCGCACCCCGACAATCCCTTCCTGTGGAGCAAACAGGCGCACCGTGAACATCAACGTGTCGAGCTGCCAGGTGCGTTCGCGCACGTCACGCGGCGCCACATACACCACCAGGTCATTGCCCTGCTGCTCCACGTCGAACACCTGAACCGGACAGGTCACGTTCAGGCCCGGTTGAATAAGCCAGTTTCCATCACTGATTTTCATGCTTTCGTCCTCTTAGTTCTGCAATTCTTTGCTGACCGGCAGGGTTTCAAATTCCTGCTGATTACGGCGCGCGCCCTGTGCCAGCTCGCCCAGGATTTTGGTCAGGAAGGGGGTTTTCAGCGTGTAGTAGCGTTTGGCGATGATGGCGCTCAGCACATAGCAGACCGCCGGGGCCAGGGTAAACAGGCCGATAATGATGCTGATGGTCGCGCTGTTCTGGGTTTTGGCCGCCGCGTCGTAGCCGCCGCCTGCCAGCATCCAGCCGATCATCGCCCCGCCCAGCGCCAGACCCAGCTTCAGCACGAACAGCGTGCCTGCAAAGCTGATGCCGGTCAGGCGCTTGCCGTTGGTCCATTCACCGTAGTCGACGGTATCGGACATCATGACCCACTGGATCGGCGTCACCAGCTGGTGCAGCACGCCGATTACGAAGATAAAGGCGAACATCAGCACCGTGGCATGCATCGGCACGAAGAACATCGCCACGCTGACCACCGCCAGCGCGGCGTTGGTCCACCAGAAGATGCTGACCTTGCACTTCCAGTCGGTGAGCGGTTTCGCCAGCGCGGAGCCAATCAGGTTGCCGACGCAGTAGGTGGTGAGGAACGCGACGAACACTTCCGGCGAGCCCATGATCCAGGTGCAGTAGTACATCATCGCGCCGCCGCGCACGCAGACGGCGAGGATGTTGAGGATGGTCAGCACGCCGACGATGCGCCACTGGTCGTTGTGCCAGATGTCGCGCAGGTCTTCCCGCATGGAGGTGGTGCTCGGCGGCACCTGGATGCGCTCTTTGGTGGTGAAGAAGCAGAACGCCAGCATCAGGAACGCGACCACCGACAGCACGGCAATCCCACCCTGGAAGCCGAACGCCTTATCGTCGCCGCCAATCAGCTTCACCAGCGGCATCATCAGCACCGTGGAGAGCATGCCGCCCGCCGTCGCCAGCACGAAGCGCCAGGACTGAAGGGAGATACGCTGCGTCGGGTCACTGGTGATCACGCCGCCCAGCGCGCAGTAAGGAATGTTGACCACGGTATAGAGCAGGGTCAGCAGGGTGTAGGTAACGGCGGCGTAAACCATTTTGCCGTTAAGGCTGAGGTCCGGCGTGGTGTAGGCCAGCACGCAGACGATGCCGAACGGTATCGCACCGAACAAAATCCACGGGCGGAACTTGCCCCAGCGGCTGCGGGTGCGATCGGCAATCAGCCCCATGCACGGGTCGGAGATCGCATCCAGCGCGCGGGCCAGCAGGAACATGGTGCCGACAAACCCGGCGGGAATGCCGAAAATGTCGGTGTAGAAAAACATCATGTACAACATGACGTTATCAAAAATGATGTGGCTGGCGGCGTCTCCCATGCCGTAGCCAATCTTCTCTTTTACTGACAGTACTTCGCTCATCTTTTTTTATCCTTCACGCTGTAGGGGGCGCTGAGACCGGTTACAGTGTTTTTAAACCATTGTTTCTTGAGCGGGTATTGCGTTTTCTGGTTAGCAGATTACGTTTCTTGTTTTTTGTGATCGCGGTAAATATTGGAGAGCACGAAGGGCTAACATGAGGATTTTCTTAGGAATTAACTGAAACAGGGGGGTACAGGTCAAAAGAGAGGTGAAAAAAGTGGTGTGGGGTATGTGGTAAATGCCTGAAAGTAGCTATAATGCGCCCCGCCTCCATGTAGCAATGCAGGCGCGGAAGATCGTCATCTCCGGTGAGGTGGCTGGACTTCAAATCCAGTTGGGGACGCCAGCGTTCCCGGGCAGGTTCGACTCCTGTGATCTTCCGCCAAAAATGTTCTCCTCCCTACATTAATTATTTTATAACTCATTGTTGCGTTGTCCTAAATAATAAATACTGCTACACTCTTATAAATTTAATAAAGGGTTAGATTATGGATTATATACGCCTATATGAAAAAGCTGAGAAAGAATCTTTATTGACATTTAATCCAGCAGAGATAAATGTCAAACAAGAGAATTATAGTTGCGATCAAATTCTTGAAATGCTTGAATACAATGAAATAAACCTCAACACGGATTTTCAACGGTCATCTGACTTGTGGGATGATGGTCGCATGAGTAAATTTATCGAATCTCTATTTTTGAAATTACCCATCCCACCTTTTTACTTTAATATTGTTTATTTAGACAATAACCCTGAGAAAATCCACTGGGAAGTAATCGATGGTTTACAAAGACTTTCAGCTCTACGAAAATTTTGTTTTGGTGATCTCAAAAATCGCAAATTGAAATTACAGGAGCTCGATTTTTTCACTGAGTTAAATGGAAAATACTACGATGAAATACCTCGACATTTAATTCGTAATTTTAAAGCGAGTCAATTACAACTGCATCTTGTTTATCCCAACACTCCCTTTGAAATAAAATATCGGATATTTGAAAGAATTAACACAACAAATTTAACCCTTCGTGATCAAGAGGTTCGACATGCTTTATATCAGGGTGGTGTTGTTAAACTATTAAAACAAGCTGTCACTGAAATTCTAAAAAAAAATAAAATAAATATAAATGATGATCGTATGGATGCCCAAGAAACAGTTTTAAGAGCAATTTCATTTTCTTGCTTTGGTTACTCAAAATATCCACAAGGTAGTAATTTAAAACTTTTTTTAGATCACTCAATTAAAGCTTTAAGCAAGCTTAATGAGAAAGAACTTAAATTTATATATGATGAATTCAAGGCTAACTTTGAATTTTGTATAAAAATGTTAGGCCCTGACTGCTTTAAGAACAAAACAACGGACCGCAGTGTCTTTAATAAAGGACTGTTCGATTCTCTTATTTATGCCGCTTCACAAGTTCAGTTTTCAAATAAAAATAAAATTTCCATTAAAGATAAGACCAGATTTAAGGAAAAATATGAGCAATGTCTTAAACAAGAACGCTTCAAAAAATCAATCAGTAATGCCACAAGCCGCCAAGATAATGTGATATATCGGTTAACAAAAGCATCTGAGATATTTAAGGATTGAACGTGATAACTGAATTAAAAATTAAAAATTTCAAATCTATTAAAGATGAATCATTAAAACTATCGTCTTTAAACTTGATAACGGGAATCAATAGCTCCGGCAAATCTACATTATTACAAAGCATACTATTACTGAAGCAAATTAATATTTCTAAAAAAACACTTTCACTTAATGAGCATCTTGTTGAATTGGGTACTATAGAAGATGCTCTTCATCAATTTTATAGTGAAAATAAAATAGAAATAGGTTTAACATTAAATAGCAAAGAATCATTCTCAATGTCTATTAATGAACCTGATACAATTTTAGATCAAGACTATGCTTTTATAACTTTAGATGGAAATAAAAGTTTTTTAACTAGATTATTAAAAAAAATAAAATATTTAGCTGCTGAAAGAATGGGTGCAGAATTTTCCTATGAACTTGGTAGTAATAAACATCATCTTGGTAAAAATGGTGAAAATACTGTTAGTTACATATTTGAAAATAGAAATCAAAACGTGTCAACTAAAGATTTAATACATCCTAACTCTAAAAAGGCAGAGGGAATAGAGGGTAATTTATTGACCAATATCAATGAGTGGATGAAGGAAATCTCTCCTGGTATTATATTAGAGTTTAGTTCAAATCAAAAAATTAGGGCATCAAGTATGTCTGCAGTATATTATAGTTCAACTCTGTTTAATAAAGTTACGCCCAAAAACTTTGGATTTGGAATTAGCTATTGCTTACCCATAATCACCCTATTGCTTACATCAAAGAAAAATGACGTTATTCTTATAGAAAACCCTGAAGCACACATACATCCGACAGGCCAGACAAAGTTAGGTTATTTATGTGCCGTCGCAGCTAAGGCAGGAATTCAACTTATTATTGAATCACATAGCGATCATTTTTTCAATGGAGTTCGTCTGGCCCTAAAAGATGGCATTGTAAAAAAAACAAACTTGTCAATATATTATTTTGATAAAAAGCTAGAGGGTGAATCATCAAGTCAAAATCTTTCAACTATAATTAGCTCAGTTGAACTGCATGAAGATGGAAAAATAAAAAGCGCCCCCGCGGGTTTTTTTGACGAATGGCAAAACTCATTATTTAAATTATTATGATATATTTAAATTCACTATCTATTACATCTTTACAATCTTTGCTAGGAAGCCAAGATTCCTT
This sequence comes from Enterobacter sp. CFEC122, assembly GCF_052983755.1. Lineage (NCBI taxonomy): Bacteria > Pseudomonadati > Pseudomonadota > Gammaproteobacteria > Enterobacterales > Enterobacteriaceae > Enterobacter > Enterobacter sp. CFEC122. Next base: position 6,508 of record NZ_JBRIQR010000014.1, read on the forward strand.
AAAAAAGACAATGGAATTCTTGAACCTAATAGAGGGTAAATTCCTTTTATGCGTACCATTTAACAATCCAAATTACATAATTCAAAATAATACATCATTAAAGCAGGCTATTACTCAAATTACAGACATTGATTTAAAATCTTTATTGATCACAATTCTAACAGATAGCACAACTTATCTTGGCGAATATCCCAGAAACTATTTTCATGAAGGTAAGAACTCTTTCTTCAATGCTTTTGATACCTATTTAGCAATGAATAATAATGATTGTATTATTTTGTCTCTACACAGTGAACCTTATTGGGTTAACAACATTATTCCATTAACAAATAACTCCGTCATAAGCAACCATTTTAACTGTCCGACAACTAATTTCGAAACATTTATTAATGGAATTAATACATGGGAGCCTTTAATAAAAAAAATCGTTATAAATAAAAAAAACAAGAAGGTTACCTTTGCCATGCCACTTCAGTTAAGCACTTTATTCCAAAGGATATTTATAGCATGTATTTACAGGAAATAAATGATCCAAATGTTAAGATAACAAATATTCGCTCAATGGCAAAGCTTGTCGCAGAGTGCTGTGGTTATGAATTTATGCAAGATATATCAAGCCGTAACAGAACTGGGTCTATTATTCGCGATATATATTTTAACCCAGAGAATAATATATATATTTCAACAGATATTAACCACGGTAGATTCGAGGTTTTGGATAATAATGGCAATCATATATGTGAAATTGATTTTGAAGGCACACAAACCAAACCAAGAGACACAACTCGAAGGCATAACATACGCTTATAGAATTACCCTTTAGGAGAAATGCCTTTTCTCTTGAGTGCCTCTCTCGCCAACTCCTTCAACCAGTTGGCGAGGCTCACTCCTTCCACAGCGGCCACAGCATCCAACTGTTCCTTCAATGCCGGATCAATTCGCATCTTAAACTGCAGAGACTGCCCGCAACCTTTTGGTTTTTTTTCGCCCGATATGATTGATATGAGGCCACCTATCCATCTACTCCGGAACTTATAGCAGGCCACCAAACCTCCTGTATTAGCAACGCCCCAATGTGCGGGAACACAACCGGAGCGTCAAACCTCACCAACTATCAAGGAGTTGATTATGGCTGATTCGCATTCAGCCCCAGACCCCGACCAATCCGGAACCGAGCGTTCGTTAATTGTGGGATACCACCCGAATGTTTTCGACAAATCCACGCCGAAAATCATCCTTTCCGGCAAGTGGCTGCGCGCGGCGGGTTTTGATACCGGACAGCAGGTCACGGTAAAGGTCATGAAAGGATGCATCGTTCTGGTGGCGTATAACGAGCAGGAGCAGCGTTTGCAGGACGATTATAAACGGACGAAGGCAAAGCTCATTGAGATAGAGGATGCGCTTGCGGCGATTCAAACTCCGCGTCCTGGAAAGCGGCTCGCAAACGTGAGTACAAACCACCGAGCTTAACGTTGAGAATATGGAGGCGGCATTACTGATAATGATGTCATCCATTATCCGGCAGGAGAAAATGATTAACATTCTACTATCCGGAAATCCCGGATAGTTCGCCTGAAGGGAAACATCAGGTTTTCAGAAAGATAGTTAACCATAACGGGTACCGCTCTCCCGAGGCGCCCAGTTCCACCAGGACCCCTCAAACGCCCCAGTAATACCAGATCAAAAGGTTCGTCACGAACGAACGCCAGCCTCACTCTCCAGCATGAATGAGAAAACGCTGGAAAGCGCCTCGCAATTTCTTAATTGCACGATCCGTTTGAAATCCCCTCTTTGTCATACTCCTGCCACTAACAGCCTGGCTGTCGATGACTGCCATTGCATTTATTAACTACAGCTTATATTCTTTTTATAAGCTACAGCTTATCATGGACGAAAGCATGTGGACGATTCGGTTCGGAAAGGTATTCGAGCAGTGGTTGTTTGAACAAGAAGAAGGATTACAGGATAAGGTACTGGCAGACCTGCTAAATCTGCAACACTATGGGCCACGTCTTCCTCGTCCCTATGCAGATACGGTTAAAGGCTCACGGTATAAGCATATGAAAGAATTACGTATTCAATATGCTGGTCGTCCTGTTCGTGCTTTCTTCGCATTTGATCCTGTACGTCAGGCCATTGTGCTTTGCGCGGGCGATAAGAGTAACGACAAAACCTTTTATGAAAAAATGATTCGCATCGCAGATGCCGAATTTTCCCTTCATCTGACAAGCCAAGAGGCAGCCAAGTGAAAACCTTAAATGAAGTGATTGCGTCACGTTCACCGGAAAGCCAACAACGTATTAAAGAGATGGCAGAGGAAATGATCCTCGAAACGGGTCTGCAACTTTTACGTGAAGAGCTCAGGCTTTCGCAAAAAAAAGTTGCCGACCTGATGGGGGTGAGCCAGCCCGCAGTAACTCAGATAGAGCAACGTGGAAATGAACTAAAAATTGCCACGCTTAAGCGTTACATCGAGGCAATGGGTGGGAAACTCTGTATCGACGTTGAACTTCCCACAGGAAAACGCGTTGCATTTCATATCTAACAAGCGTGATTCCTGCGTTAAGTGAATATTCACTTAGCCAACCGCATATGCAGCAACGGAAACGGATTCCCCTGCCCGTCCAGTTCCGAGCGTCCGACCTGATCAAACCCCATATGGCGATAAAATCCCACGCCCTGCGGGTTCTGCTCATTCACATCCACTTCGTTCGCGCCGAACGCTGCGATGGCGTGTTGCAGCAGCAATTTCCCGACGCCCTTCCCCCGGCTCGCATCATCAACAAACAGCATTTCAATGCGGTTTTCATCCACGCCTAAAAAGCCGTGAATAACGCCTGCGTCATCGCGGGCTATCATGACCGTGAGGTTTGGCAAATACGCGTTGAGCAATAGCGGGCGCAGCGCCGCAATATCGCTTTCCTGTAAAAAGTGATGGGTGGCGCGGACGGAGGATTCCCAAATCGCGACCAGACGTTCGAAGTGTGTGAGGAGTGCGGTTTCAATTTTCATGGGGGAGATCATGATTGGAAAATTCTACTAATGCAAATCACTCTATGCGGCCTGCTCCCCCTCACCCTAACCCTCTCCCACAGGGAGAGGGAACTGACCGTGCGGTTTTTCATCCCCTACCCTAATCTCCATCACCGCATACACCCCGTCCTTCGGCACCACCACGGTGACGTTTTCCACCGGCACGCCCGCAGCGAGGTGGATGTCCTGCAGCTGCTGTAACGACCTCGGGTGAATATCCTCCCAGCCGATGCCCCGCAGCACAAAGTCAATCTGCGGGCTGCTGGTGAGCATGTTCGACACAATCACCGCGCCGCCGGGTTTGACCAGCCGCAGCGCGCGCTGGAGAAAAATCACCGCGTCGGTATCGTTGAAGTATTCGAAAATCCCCAGCGCGTCGACCAGTTCGGCCTGATGCTCGCCCAGCTCCAGCAGCAGGTCCTCGTTACGCACCAGCGTATGGAGCAGGTTGCGCCTGAGCAGCGTCAGCTGTTCGCCCACCACAATGCCTTCCTGCGCCGCCATGGTTTCCGCCCAGCTGAGCGCCACCGGGTCTTTGTCCACCAGCGTGAGATAGACCTGCTGGCCATCAAGCTTTGCTTCGCGCAGCGCCTCCAGCACGGGGATAGCGGCACCGCTCGCCAGGCTGACCCAGTTGTTCTCGCTTTCATTATGAATGTACTTATCCACCAGCGCGGCCAGCACCCGGGCGCGGGAGCGCACGCCAATCGCATCGTTAGCGTGGATAAACCACTGGCGGCTGTCGCTGTCCATTTTTGTGCCGTCGGGCAGGCGGTCCTCCAGCGGGTTTTGCACCACAAACAGCGCCAGCGCGGAGGGGACCAGCCGGGTGCGCCACGCGGTGAGCGCCGGACGGTTGCGGAAGGCCTGTTCGGAATAGCGGTTCTGCGGAACAAGCACGGCCTGCCCCCCTTCGTCGTATTCCACCCTCGGCGGCCGGAGCGCTGGCTCGGCTTTCAGGGCGCGGTCAAGGGAGGCGATCTCACGGGCCGCATCGTCTTTCATCGGCCACTGGTCGCTGACGTCGGGAAATGACGCGCTGAAAATCGTCATATTTTCCGGCGCATCGCCGCGAAAAGGCTGCCAGTTCATGTCGTCTTCCCTCCGGTGGGCTTTTAACGGAAGTCTATCCAGGCGAGCCAGTAATGCCCCAGGAAGAAAGCACGATTTTTATTGCTTCACCCACACCAGCTGGTCAACCCGGAAGCCCAGATTGCGCGCGGTGTTCAGGTAATCCTGCTTCACCGCATCCGGGATGGTCGGCGTGCGTGACAGGATCCACAGGTAATCGCGGTTCGGGCCGCTGACCAGCGCATACTGGTACTTATCGTCGAGTCTGATCACGTTATACCCGCCGTAGAACGGGCCGAAGAAGGAGACCTTCAGCGCGGCGGTGGTCGGCTCGCCGGTAAAGTACGCTTTGCCTTCGCTCTCATTCCACTTGTTCTTCACCGGATCGTACCCCCGGTTAAGCACGCTGATGCCGCCGTCGCTGCGCTTGCCGTAGGTCGCCGTCACCTGCTCCAGGCCGCGTTCGAAGCGGTTTTCCAGACGGGCGACTTCGTACCATTTGCCGAGATAGCGGCTGGCTTCGAAGTTGGTAATAGGCTGCACGCCTTTCGGCGGCGTGGGAGATTTACACGCGACCAGCGTCAAAGCAATCGCAACACCGGTCACAACGGGCCATAGCTTCATGAGAATTCCTTTCATTTGCACGGTTGGATGTTAAGTGTAGTGCACCGTTTCGGCGCTTCATCCCGTTCGGGAAAATTCGTAGTATATTGAGAGTATTCCTCCACTCTGGACACGGACATGGCTTACTCCATCGGCGAATTCGCCAGACTCAGCGGCATCACCGCCACCACGCTGCGGGCGTGGCAGCGTCGCTACGGTTTACTCAAGCCACAGCGCACGGAAGGCGGCCATCGCCAGTACAGCGATGAGGACGTCCAGCAGGCGCTCAAAATCCTCGACTGGGTAAAAAAAGGCGTCCCGATCGGCCAGGTCAAACCGCTGCTGGAACGCCCGACGCCGGGCCGAACCAACAACTGGCAAACCCTGCAGCAGAACATGCTGCAACGCCTGCAGGACGGCAAAGTCGAGTCCCTGCGCCAGATGATTTACGACGCCGGACGCGAGTACCCAAGACCCGAACTGGTCGCGAACGTGCTGCGCCCGCTGCGCCGCCAGGTCTCGGCTAACGTGGCCGCCGCCATGACCCTGCGCGCGATCCTCGACGGCATCATCATCGCCTATACCTCGTTTTGCCTCGAAGGCGATAAAAAAGCGCCGGGCGATAACATTCTGCTTAGCGGCTGGCACCTGAACGACCCGTGCGAGATCTGGCTCGAAGCCCTAACGCGCACCGGGCAGGGCCACCGCATCGACATTCTGCCAGTTCCGCCAGACGCCCTGGCTCCGGACATTTTCCCGGAGCGAAAATGGCTGCTGGTCACCAGCGGTAAACTCACCGCCGGGCGGAAAAAGCAGGTGGAGCAGTGGCAGCAGCAGGTATCGCTTGAAGTGATTATCCTCTGATCATTTTCTCCTGCGGGAATCTTCACGAAAAGTTGAATATTTTCCCGCGCCGCAAATGCTAACGTTTTCCTGTGACGAATAACTCCACAGGAAAACACCATGAAAAAAACTGCCCCTCTGCTGATCCTGGCCTCAATGGCCTTTGCCCCTGCCGCCTTTAGCGCCCCTGCCGGTACGCTGAGCGTCCACATTCTCGACCAGCAAACCGGGATGCCGCCATCAGACGTGAGCGTTACACTGGAGAAGCAGCAGCAGGACAAATGGACCCCGATTGCCAGCGGTAAAACCGACCATGACGGACGCATCAAATCGCTCTATCCGCAGGATCAGGACATGCAGCCTGGCGTATATAAAGTGACCTTCAAAACCGCAGAGTACTTCCACGGCAAAAAGCTGGACTCCTTCTTCCCGGAGATCCCGGTGCTGTTTACCGTGACGCGCACCAACGAGAAGCTGCACATCCCGCTTCTGCTGAGCCAGTACGGTTACTCGACCTATAAGGGCAGCTAAGACGCATTGATTCTAAAGGAATAAAAAAAATAGTTCCGCGAATACTTGGACAAATTAGTCATGTTGTGTAAGTTTTAATTATATGAACGGGAGGACCACACCATGACAACGAAACCTGTGCTCGGTATTAGCGGATGTTTGACCGGATCCGCCGTTCGCTTTGACGGCGGACACAAGCGTATGAGCTTCGTCATGGATGAGCTGGCCCAGTGGGTGAACTTCAGGCCCGTCTGTCCGGAAATGGCCATCGGCCTGCCGACGCCTCGCCCTGCGCTGCGTTTGATTTTGACCACCAGCGGTGAAACGCAGATGCGCTTTAGCCATGCGCCTCACGAAGACGTTACGCAGAAAATGGCGGACTTTACGGCAGATTTTTTGCCGAAAATCGGCGATCTCGCCGGGTTTATCGTCTGCGCTAAATCCCCAAGCTGCGGCATGGAACGCGTGCGGCTGTATGATGAAAACGGCAACCGGGGCCGCAAGGAGGGGGTCGGGCTGTTCACCGCCGCCCTCCTTGAAACCTGGCCGTGGCTGCCCGTGGAAGAGGACGGACGCCTGCACGATCCGGTGCTGCGGGAAAACTTTGTCGAACGTGTTTTTGCCCTGCACGAACTGAACACGCTGCGTAAAAATGGCCTCACGCGCCGCGCGCTGCTGGACTTCCACAGCCGTTACAAACTCCAGCTGCTGGCGCACCATCAGGCGGGTTACCGTGAAATCGGCCCGTTCGTTGCCTCGCTGCACGAGTGGGAAGACCTGGACGCTTTCTTCGTGGCGTACCGGGAAAAGCTGATGACCATCCTGAAAAAACCCGCTTCGCGTAAGAATCACACCAACGTGCTGATGCATATTCAGGGGTATTTTCGTAACCAGCTGAACACCCGCCAGCGCGGCGAACTGCGCGACGTGATCCTGCATTATCGCAACGGACAGTTGCCTATCCTCGCCCCGATCACGCTGCTGAAGCACTACCTGGCCGAATACCCCGACCGGTATCTGATGACGCAAAACTACTTTGATCCCTATCCTGATGATTTGGGTCTGCGTCTGGCAGTCAAGTGATGAAAAAAATGCGAAGGCCCCATTGACCCGTAGAGGCCCAAAGCAGTACCCCGTTTAGACGACATCCTCACTGTCGTCTCTTTTTTGCATTTCATCTCAAAGACTGTGATTATATACAGGCTTATTCTGCGAAAGGGGCCTGCCTGTGATCCACACCCTGCATATCCAAAACTACCGCTCCATCCGCGAGATGTCGCTGGAGCTGGAGCAGCTCAACATTGTTTTTGGGCCGAACGGCACCGGGAAATCGAATATCTACAAGGCGATACACCTGATGCACAGCGCCGCCCAGGGGCAGTTTTCACAGGCGCTGGCGAACGAGGGCGGCATTCTGAAGGTGTTCTGGGCAGGCAAAACCCGCAGCGACCAGCTGCGGCGGATGAATCTGGCGGTAGAAACAGAGAGCTACGAATACGAGCTGCAGGTCGGGTTTGTGGAGAAGCTGCCCTATCCCTCGCAGTTTCAGCTCGACCCGGTGATCAAAGAAGAGTCTCTCTGGCTGAGCGGCCAGCACCGTCGACCTTCGTCACAGCTGATGAAGCGCAGGAATCAGGCGGTGTTTCTGAATAACGTGCATCACGAGAAAGTGACCCACAGCGGCACGCTGTACGAGAACGAATCGGTATTCGGCCAGCTCGGCGAACCGCACCTTTACCCGGAAGTGTCGCAGATGCGCGAGTCCCTGCGTAACTGGCGCTTTTATCATGAGTTTTCTGTATCAATCGGCTCGGCGATGCGCGCCCCGCAGGTCGGTTTCCGCTCCCCGGTGCTGGCCAGCGACGGCGCCAATCTCGCGGCGGCGTTTCAGACCATTGTGGAGATTGGCGACGAGCTGCTGCTGATGCGCATCCTCGACCAGGCCTTCCCCGGCTGCGTGTTTTACAGCGACAACACCGGCGGACGTTTTCGCATGATGATGCAGCGCGAGGGATTGAGCAGGCCGCTGGAACCGGCAGAGTTCTCCGACGGCACCCTGCGCTTTCTGTGCCTGGCGGTAGCGCTGCTCAGCCCGCGCCCACCGGCGTTTATCGCGTTGAACGAACCGGAAAACAGCCTGCACCCGCAGATGCTGCCCGCCCTGGCGAGCTTAATCGCCGAGGCCAGCCGCTACTCGCAGATCTGGCTCACCAGCCACTCGCCGGAGCTGGCGACGTTGATTGAGAAGCAGAGATCGTTTTCGCTGTATCAGCTGTCGATGGTTGAGGGGGAAACGAGGGTGGAGAGGCTGGGGTAAGCCGCATTCTCTTCCTTAGAAGCCCAACAAAAAGAAACACAGTCCCAAACTCGACATTACTCCGGGGGCTTCTTTCGTATCTTGCGCTCATCGAGTAAGGCATATAGCCACGATCTGACGCCTGCCGCGGTTGCTGCAATAGCGCTTACAACGACAACCTGCTTAATATCTGACCGGTCAAAAACAACGTCATGGCTGATGATGAATTTAACGACAATCAGGGCCAGAGAGAAAAACGCCAGGCAGCAAACAAACAGGTAGGCAATGCTGAACAATAACCTGGCGAGAGTAGGTTTATTTTTTGTCATTTTGTTCACATCATCTTTATCGGCATTATCGAAAACGCCCTTCTCAGAGAACCAAAAATATCATCAATATATACCTTTCCCGAGTCTGGTACAGGGCTAAACAGTGGTTGATATGAAAGGCCTGCAAATGTACGAACAGGGCTATAATTTTTATCTTTCCGATAGCAGTGTGTGGTTAATGAATTTAAGTTCTCTGCCCTGATTTATACACAGCAGATTCATTCTCTGCAGCTGCAAACCACGCGCTAAAGTTAGCTACTGCACCATGGTCCGCCCACCCCGGTGATGCAAAAGCATGAACATAGTAAACGTTAGGATCGCCTGATATAGAGTGGCCGTCAAAACAAGCAACATCGTCAGAGTCACTCTTTTTTGCAAATGGTATCAAATTTCGTTCCGGGTATTGCTTTTTAATTTCATCAAACCACTGCTGAGAATATCCCTCGAACTCGCACAGGAACCACCAAGGTTCCAGATCAATAAGATAGTCTTCATCTATAACATTCAGAAAGCTCTGCGGATACTGAAACCCCATGACAAACTCTTTATTCGACCAGTGGTCGCCTCACCCGTGTTGTTGGTGCTAACCTCTTTTTAGGTCGTAGAAATAGAATATTTCAGCCACTTTTAGTTTATCAATTGAATATCGCGTTGAACTAACCGGAAAACAGCCTGCCCCCGCAGATGCTGCCCGCCCTCGCGAGCTTAATCGCCGAGACCCGCCTCTACTCGCAGATCTGCCTTACCAGCTTCGATGGCGGAGGGGGAGACGCGGTGGAGAGGCTGGGGTAGTCTCAATGGGAACGGAGGCTGTTTTTTCGCATCTCGCTTCAGTGAAGCATGCCAATAAAGAACCCCAGATACCCGGCCCTGCTTAACCATATAAAGGGGCTGGTAAGGCCGGATCGCCGGATATTAATCAACTCTCTCATGGGGGCCAGGCCATCATTTTTGATAACGACATTTTTTGCACAATAGCGGCAATGCATAATCAGAAATAAAATTCCGGCGATCGCAAAACCAAAATAACTTTCGCGACTTCCCCAAAAATGGGTGCTTAATTTTAAATAAGTTAATCCCCAGATACTGACTAGAAAGACGATAAATGAAGATGCTGCGATGTTCATGTCTCGCTTACTACCCAGACCAAAAAAGAGCGCATCAAAGAAAAACATCGTGGTAAGAGGTGACTGAACGCTTCTTCCCGTCACTTTACTAAAACGGACAAACACGACAGTTCCGATGAAAAATGCGAACAGCGCAATTCCTAACAACAGATAAATCATTTGATTAGTCCTTCATTGCTTTCTGACATACAACCCCACTCGGATTGTCGGAACAAGACGCCATATCAACGCCATGCTGGCGTATCGTCGCGGCCTGAACATCTTCGCTACCGCCGAGTAAATCATCATCCGCAATAATTAATTTTTTTAAAAGAAAGATACTAACAACCTATACCAACAACAAGTCCACCAAATGAAGCACCCTTAATAACCCTCACTAAGTCAAAAATATTTATCTCAAAAGGAATATTACGAATGAAATAGAGACAGACTTTGAAAAAAATAAGTTAACAAAGCAATAATCTCCATTGTTAAAATCAGCGCCAGCAAAATAAAAAATATTAACCGTTTTTTTAGTTGATTTTGCTGCTCCATTATTGTTGTTAGCAGCCGTAATTTGCCGAGGCCCGCGGGCTGTTTTTTCGCATCTCACTCATACTATCTATTCTCAGCGACTATTTTTCCAGCGATACTCATGCAGTTTGTTTTTTAACCACACCCCTACACCTAATATTAATCCTGTAATACCCCCTTTTATTAATGCGATATGTAATGCCTTTTTCCATGAAAAAAAGAATTCACCATCGTTAAAATAGAAAATTATTGACACTCCGAACTGGCATGCGAAAAGAACAATAGTGACTAAAACTGTACAGTACATAACCAAGAAAAGAAGCCAAAAGATACCAACCTTACTGAAGATGCTCATTGCTTCTTCTCCCGTTTGTTTAACTCATCTTTTACCACTTTTCCTGGAAATTCAAAAGCAGTAGAACCTGTTACTACACCAATAACATCCTTTGTCACTTGATCAGCTACTGGAGACAATGAACCAAAAACTTTTGCTCCTAAACTACCAGCCGCACTTCCAAATCCACGACTTATCAGAGTGTTACTCGGGTCTTCCCTTTTAATCGCACTGCCAAGCGCAGTCCCAATATTGATTGCAGCTGATACTTTCCAGCCTTTCCCCGTAGTTGCGGCAGATGCCATTCCCAGCATAATGGCATCAACGGGGGGCTGGTCAGTGAGAAGCAGGCTATCGTAAAATAGCCTGCCGGGATGAGTTCAGATATTTCCAAACAGCATTGCGGAACAAAAAAACGCCGCAGGAGCCGGGATCTTCTCAAGCCATCATATTGTCTAAAGTTTGGCCTATATCATTAAGTAAGGCACAGACATCTTCTTTAGAAGCCCCAATCCTGGTTTCAAATTCAGGAACAGAGATACCATTACAGATTTCATTTAAAACTGAATTCAGGATCAATAATTCATTTTCATCAATGGTTAATTGAGCTTGTTTCCCAGCAAGAGATATTACATCCATTCATCACCTCAAATTATCGAAGTACGCCCTACCGTTTACAGGCCTAAAAGCGGTTCCACCATCTGATGTTTTAGGATTGCGTGACCTGGCCGTTTTGGAGTACCGTCGCGGACGGCGGTACTCCAAAAACACATCTTGTCTGGAAGTGAAAAAGGCAGAGCAAAAAAATCCCGCGGACAGTTGGCTGGATTTGTACTCACACAGGTAGCCGAGCAAGTAAGCTATTTACCTTTTCCGTATCTTCCGGGTGAAGCAGCAAATACTTTTCACTTGCAAGTCGTACGTAGTGATAGCAGATTTCTTCACTAACGATAGTAGTATCTGCTTCAGAGGGAGGATAACCAACAGCAAATTCAACACCCTCAAAATGTTCACTTTCGTCATAACTTTCCATATCAGGAAAGAAGCAGTAAACCCCATCTCTCATAAATGAATGCTTTTTAATAATACTTTCAATAGACATCAAGAAATCACCATCATTATACATGAGGTCAAAGTAAGTTTTTATAACCACGTAAGGGTCTGATTTTATATAAGGTAAACCAAATAAAAATTTCATTCATTTAATCCTATTTGGGATGAAAGTTTGTGACTCGACCTGTATTTTTATCGAGATAAACTCTAAAATTCAACCCGCCAGCTGTAGCGTCATATGCTGACTGACCATTGAGCATTGCATCTCTATACCCTTTCACTGCAGCCTCTTGCCCAAGATCTAACATTACTTTGTCAGTATATATTTTCGGATCATAGATAGTTTTCTTTTCTGGACTTGGTTTATATTTTCCATCTAAATTCCCCATGCGATCTTTGGTAGGAACTAAGTATTCAACTTCAGAAATACCTTTAACATTTGTAGGTTTCTCGCTTACGATTTTTACGCCATATTTTTTAACGGCATCATAAAACGCATCAGCATTATGCCCACCTGAAATCCCACTCTTTTGCGTAAACCCATCAACCGTTGCCAGATGTTTTGGTTGATCAATTCTGATACTCATCCCATCAGGATAAGTGATTGTCGTAATGCCCTTCTCTGTACTGGTTTTATATGGCAGCGAATTTCCGTCGTACTGACCGCCAGGATACTCTACATTTTTAATATCCTTACCCGGTTTTACTGAATACTCGCCATCGCCAGCAGTCCATGTGATCGATGGATTTTCAGGAATAACTTTGTCTACTTTGGAAGTGACTTTTGCAACAATCTTCTCTGTCAGAGCCGTACCTGTTTTTGCAACACCAACACCACTGGCAACAGCAGTAATGAGATCGGACATGAGTTTACCCGCCTCAAGACCTGCATTGTACGCACCTCCCGCACCTGCCCTCTGATACTCTGATTCCATCAGATTGATACGATCAATATAACTTTGTTTAACGGCATCCGACATCGTACTGAACATGTCGTCGCTCGTGATTAATTGCTTAATCGCATCATAAGTGGCGGCAGGATTTGTGATGGCTTTCGATAAACTCTCGACGGAATCACTAATCCCCTGAGGAACACCAACCAGCATACCAGCCCCGTAGGCGGCCTCCTGCCCGATATCAATAGCATCCCATTTAGCACCGACTTTCAACTGGCATGAGGTGTTACCTTTACAGGCATCAAACTCTTTATCCCGCTCAGAACGTTGTTGGTTGCTAAGATAGTTATTCTCAACCGTCGTTTTGCCCGCCTGAGCCGCCGCTACCGCATTCGCGCTGCTGTCTCCGACAAGCCCGCCAGCCAGACCAGAAGCCAGTGTCGCCAGCGCAGATACCGTCTGTTTTTCTTCCTCGCTCAGTTCGCTGACCTGTTTGCCAAAACCGTCAACCGCAATCTTACCAGCCAGCTCACCCACCGCCGCACCGGCTGCGGCCGACGCCGCATCTCTGCCGGAAGCGGCTGCAAGTGCGGCGTTGACAACCGCATGGGCCAGCACGCGTCCCTTAAGATCCTTCTCCGGGATGGCATTCGCGATGGCATTGGCGATATACGGCGCGGCACCGCCCGCAATCGCAGCTTTAATATCGCCACCTGCCAGCGCCTGAATGGCCGCCGTTGCTGCCGTGATGGCGCGCTGGGTGCTCTGCCCCGTTCCCATGCCAGACTGGTTAAACGCTTCGTTATAGAAGGTCTGGTACATCTGGTCATGAATCGCCTGATCGGTAACCTCTTTACCGTCTTTTTTCAGCTGGCTGATGGCGGCGTTACGCGCATCGCTCCCAGCGGTTTTCATCTTCTCGTTGGCCGCTTCCGTGGCCGCAATCTTGCCGTTGGTGCGCGCAATATCCGCAACCTGATTGCCGATCTCGCCAATCATTTGCGCGGTTTGCAGGCGTTTCTGCTCTTTCTCTTTGTTAAAGATCGGGTCGATGCTGCCGTTGGCATGGTCAGTGTCACGGCTGAGCGTGCTGACGTCCTGCTTCTGGTTAGCCTGGTCGCGAACAATGATAGCACCGTCGGCTACCGCTGATTGCGTGGTCCCTTCAGCATGGCCGCTACCGCCCATTCCTGCCAGCATTGTGCTGGCCATGTTGCTAACCAGATTACCCGCAACCCCGGCGCCGCTGCTGAAGCCGACACCCTGATGTTCAACCTTATACTCCGCCTTATTGTTGATGTCCGTAAAGCCCAGCGTACCGGTCTCAAGGCGGTTTTTGTCTGCATCAGCACGGCTGGCAATCACCGCACCGTCCAGCTGCGTATGGTTGCCAACGTTAATATCAAAGCCGCCTTTGCCAGCGAAGATCCCGGTCTGCTCCTGGACCGAGTCGTAGTTGCTCTTCATCTTGTCGCGGCTGATGCTAAAGCTGCCGCTACCGCTGCCCGCTCCCCAGGTGTAGCTTGCACCCGCATTCATACTCTGCTGTTTGCTGTTGTATTTGTCGCTATCCTGCAGGCTGCTGAGGGTCAGGTCGCGCCCGACATCCGCCGTGACCTTATCGCCGTTGACCTGCGCGCCTTTAAGTACCGTATCGCGGCCGCTGGTCAGGTTGACGTTCTGTCCGGCATCCAGCGTCGTTTCGTTCCAGGAGGTTCCATTGCCTTTTTCGCTGCCTCTGGCGGCGTTTACGCTGGCAGAGACGGTGATGCCCGCGCCATTCGGACCGGCGGTAATACCGATCCCGATTGAGCCACCCTTGCTGGAGTTACTGCCCGTCAGTTTGTTGGTGTCGGCTGCACTCGTCAGGTTGATATCCTGAGCCGCATTGAGCGTCAGATCCTTGCCAGCCTTCAGCTGGCTGCCCGCCACGGTAATATCACCGCTGTTGGCAGCGTTGCCCTGACCTGTCGCCGTGATGGCGAGGTTACCCCCGGCATTCAGCGTGCTGCCGGTCGTTTTGTCCTGCTCCGAGTGTGAGGTGGATTTAGAGGACTGTCCGCCAATGGAGGCCATCACGCCGAACGCGCCATTGTTGGTGGGATCGCTGCCGTTAGCCGCTTCAGCGAGACGGTTGGCCTGCACGGCCTGAACACCCGACAGTGCCGCTTTGGTCGCCTGCAGTGCAGCGAGACGGCCATCGCTCTGGTCTTTCACCGCCATTGCCGTGCTGGCCGCAGTGTTCACCGCGTCACCCACTGCGCCGGAGAGGGCAATCGTCAGGCCACTGCTTTTCTGCTTGAAGGTTTGATCGCTGGTGAGCCTGTCGTGGCCCGGCTCGATCGTCACGCTGTCTCCGGTGAGCGCCATATTTTTGCCAGCCACCAGATCCGCGCCGCCGACATGCAGCTGATTACCGGCGGCAATATCAACGCTCCCCCCCGTCGAGCCCACCGTACTGAAACTCTGGCTCTGGGTGGTGCCCTTCTCACGGAGATCCTGGGTACTTTTGCTGCTGCCGATGGTGAAACCAATCCCGCCCGAGCCCATCAGGCCGGATTTTTTCTCTTCCTTAAAGCGCCAGGAGGTATCGCTGTTCGTCGCTGCCACAATATCGACGTTGTTGCCCGCCTTAAGCTTCACGTCGCCGTCGCCCGCCACGGCGGAACCGTTCACCAGCAGGTTATTGCCCGCCACCACCTGCACGTTATCGCCGCTCAGCAATGAGCCGGATTCACGCGTCGCGCTGTTCTCCTCGATGGTGTGGGTGGTTTTCTTGCTCAGGAACCCTTTTTTGGTTTTAGTCTGCTCTTTGTAGTGATAATCGCTTTCGGTTGCGGTGGCGAGATTTATGTCCCGCCCTGCGCCCACGCCAATATCCCCGTGTGCTGTGACCTGCGCCGCCTGGGTATTAACATCACGGTTCGCAATGATTGTGGTGCTGCTGCCGCTGGCGATCTCCGTTCCCTGCTGGCGCACAGACTGGTTGATCTCGACCTTTTTCTTCGCGCTGTATTTGTCGCTGGTTGTGGTCTCTGCCGCCAGCAGATCGATATCCCGTCCGGCCTGCAGCCCCACGCGATCCTGTGCGGCAAGCGCCGCGGCGTTACTGCGCAGATCGCGGCCTGCGGCCAGCGTCAGATCGTCGCCAGCGCTAATGACCGTACGCGTATTATCCGTCTTCAGGGAATCCGTTTTCGCGGTCTGGCTGTGACGGCTATTCTGCGCCACATCCAGCACCAGATCGTTCCCCGCCCAAAGCGCAGCGCTGCCTCCGGCCGTCAGATTACTGCCCGTAACGTTCAGATCGTAACCTGCCTGCAGGCCAAGGTTGCCTCCGCTGGTGACCGTACTGCCCTGGTTGGTGACGGTCTCATTGAGATTGCGGCCATAACGGTCGCGCGTCACCAGTTGATTCCCTGTAACAGAGATATCATCCAGCGCTTTTAGCAACATATCGCCGCCAGCACTGAGGTTAGCGCCGGTATTGATGATATCTTTCCCGGCGCTCAGGGTCAGGCTGTCCGTCGCTTTGATGGAAGCAAGCGCGCCCAGGTCGGTTTGCGTCAGCGAGACGGCCTGGCTGTTCCATCCGTTCGTGGTACCCGAGATATTCCATTGGTTGGTCAGCGTCTGGTTAACAATACTGCCCCCCACGCTCTCAAGGCTAACCGTCTGCCCGCTGATGGTTGACCCCACGTTATTGATATTGCCCAGGGCGCTAAGCTGCAGGCTTCCGCTGGAACCGATCAGGCCACCATTGATGTTGTTGATTGTGCTCTGGCTGCTGGCAGCCAGCAGGCTTTTACCCTGCAGCGTACTGCCGTCATTCGTGATGCTGCCAGCATTAAGGATCACCTGATTTCCGGCGATAATGCTCCCTTTGTTAAACGCCACGTCCTTCGCCGACAGGTACAGCCTTGGCACGAGGACATTTTGTCCCTCAATCACCGTGTTTTCCCACCACAGGATACTGGAATCCAGCGAGGCAACCTGCTCTTCCGACAGGCTGACGCCGAGCTGTAACCCCAGCTTGTCACGGGCCTGAGCGGCGCGATCGATCAGATACTGCATCTGCTCAAGGTCGGAGCCCACGCCGTTAACGTAGCGGCTACCGGTCTCGTTCAGGATCTGATTGCTGACGTAGCGGGTGTCGAAGGCCGCATCGCCCAGGAAACGGTAATCATATTCCGGACGCAGATTCAGACGCGCCAGGAAATAATCCGACCCCAGGAACTGCGTGGTATCGGTATAGGTTGTACGGGTTTCCTGCGGCGCCGAAGGCGGCGTTGTCCCGGCCAGCTTGTACAAATCATTAAACAGGCTGCTATCCAGTTGCCCTAAACCCGCCAGTTTCGGGTTGGTAACAATGAGATACGGGCTTTTCGGATCGCGGTTTGCCACAAAATAGCCGTTATTGTTGGCCGGTAGCGGATAGTCGCTCAGCTTAATCGGCGAACCATTGCTGGTCAGCGCTGGGGCAACCGACGAGATATCGGTAAGCGAAACAGGACGGTAGTTATAACCCGGTGGCGGAGGCGTTTTCCCGCCGCTGGAAAGCGAAATGATCTGAGCCGTTACCGCAGCGATTTCACCGATCTTATCGCGGGAAGCCAGCGCGGACGTTCCGCTTGTTCCCGACTGCTTCTGCCCCGCCAGCGCTACGGTATCGCTGGCAATAGTCGTATGCTTGCCACCCGCGCTGCCGGGAACCACCAGGGCTGCACCGGTCCCGGTCAAATCAACCGGCGTACCGTTCGCACCGTTCTGGGAGGTTAAGCCTGCAGCCTGCAGGTGAACGTCAGCCAGCTTGCCGCCTGCCTGGCCAAAATCGCCGATGCTCTGGGGACGGTTATCAATCGATGCCAGACCGTTATTACCGGCATTGCGGCTGGTGAGCACTTCCGCATTACCTATGCCACTCCCACCGCCGGGCAGGTTAATGGTCGCCTGCGGTGCGGCAACGCTTTGGCTGCTTGCCGCGCCGAGTCCGGTGGCCTTAGCGCCAGACGCAACGGTCGGGCCGCCAGACAGGTTCAGCCCGGGGGCACTGAGGCCAGGCTTATAGCCCGGGGCGTTCGCCGTGGTGGAGGTATTGCTGATATTGTTGCTGAAGCTGGCGACTACCGCGCCGCCGGCCTGGATAACGGCGCGATAAACGTCTCCGCTGGCCCCTTCAGTGGTCACACTGTCAAGAACATAGCTAATCGACTTCGATACCAGCTTGTCATAGCTTCGCGTGGTCTCATCAGGTCTGCGGGCATATTTATCGCCTACCCCATAGCGATAAACGTTATAAACCGTCGACGTGCCGTTTAGCCATGACTGGTTATTTAAGGTACTTCCTGAAAGCTGAATATTTCTGTTCGCCAGAATCGACGACGCCATATTTTCAACGTTATCAGACCGGGCGATGATGTCTCGGCCGGACGCAATGCGGGACTGCTGCCCCTTCGCGCTCACGGATACCGAAACGGTTTTAACGGCAACTTTTTGAACATCCGCGTCTTCATAAGGCGCATAGTTGCCAAGCATTTCGCTCCAGTCGTCACCGTGGCCGTGATAACTCTGTCCTTCCGTCACATAAATACCGTACTTGCCGGTACCGGAAGAGGAAATCCAGTCCACAGGAATATCCGCCGTTCCACCCTTAACCCAGGACGGTGCGATATTCGTTTCGCTCTGGGCTGCATTGAGCCCATCCCGCTCGTTTACTAAATGCCCGGTCAGGATTGAAATGTCGCCACGCAGGGTTTCAATACTGCCTGAAGTATTCACGACCTCCGCGCTAGCGTTACCTGCGCTGTCGCGCTGCATCCACAGGCTGTTACCGGCCAGAATATCGCCGCGCGCGTTACGGATGCTGTTCGCCAGCAGGCTCATATTATTGCCCGCGTACAGCAGAGCGCTATTCAGCAGCGTGCTTCCGGCGCTGGCGATCAGATCGCCTGCAGTTCCGACAAACCCTGCGTTATTAATACCGTTCAGGCTGCTCAGGCGCAGCGTACCGCCCGCCTCGACGCTGCCTGTACCATTCAGGTTTAGCTGCCCTGCGCTAAGCTGGCTTTCGCCATAGCCCGCCCGCAGCTGGCCGTTATTATTCAGCGTACCCGCAGCGGAAAGCTGTATCCCCTTGCCCTGCATCAGGCCATTGGTCGTGATATCGCCCTGGCTGGTGACGGACAGCGTATTCCCCGCGGCCAGCGTAGTCAGCTGATTATAGGAAGCCTTGCTCGCGAGGGTGAGGTCCCCCAGCGCCACAACCTGCCCCTGAAGGCCGGTATTAGTGGCGTTAATCGCCAGGTTACCCTGGCTAAGCATCCGGGCAGCAGCAGCGTTATTGACCTGCGAGGCGGCAATCCCAAGATTCTGGGTGGCGTATACCGTACCGTTATTATCGAGCTGGCCCGGATTAACCGTCAGGTTCGCGCCCTGCAACATGCCGTCGTTTACAATATAATTACCACCGAGCGTTCCCTGCTGCTGTGCCAGCACCGTACCGCTGTTGTTCAGCGAACCGGCGTTGAGCCACAGCGCAAAGCCCTGCACCCAGCCGCTGTTGGTCAGCCCCGGCGTATTCAGCGTTAGCGTTGCACCACTGAGTAACTGCCCCTGATTACTGCCGCGATCGCGCAGGTCAAGCTGCGTATTACCGTTCCCCTGTAGCGTACCGTCATTATTCAGCGTCTGTGCGCCCAGCTGGAAAGCGCCCTGGCTCAGCATCACGGCATTGCGTCCGTTATCGACGTTACCGCGCAGCGTGGCGTTGAGCGCGGTATTCGCCTCCATGCGGCCCTGGTTATTCAGGCTACCGGCATTCAGCGTCAGGGTGCTCCCCTGGATATGACCGAGGTTGGTCAGGATATTGGCGCCCATGCTGAGCAGGCCGTTGCTTAACAGCTTCGCACCCGCCTGCTGGTCAAGATCGCCGCTGAGCGTGACGCCAAGGCCATCGGCACCGCTGATGCTGCCGCTGTTACTGAGCGAACCGCCCGACAGCGACATCTTCTTCGCCAGCATTTGCCCCTGATTCTTCAGCGTTGGCGCCCCGAGCGTGGCCGTCCCGTTCGCCACCATTGAGCCCGTATTGACCAGGGAGGAGGTCAGCGCGAGATCCGTATTTCCCGCGCTTTGCAGCGTACCGTTGTTCTGTAACTGCCGGGCGTTAACCTTCAGGTACTGCGACTGCCACAGACCATCATTCGTGATGCTCTGCCCACCCGCCAGCAGCGTTCCCTGCGTTTTCATTGATGCACCGGCCCGGTTGGTCAGCCCCTGAAGAGGTTGAAGCGTCAGGGCGTTCAGACCAATCACGGAACCGGCGTTATCGACCGTACCACTATTTACCGTCAGGGTACTGCCCTGAAGGCTGCCCCCGTTTGACAGGCTGCCGCCGTCCAGTATCAGGTCACCGTCAACCAGCAGAGAGCCCTGGTTATTCAGCGCCCCCGCAGCAACGCGCGTACTCCCCTGGCCAAGCAGGCGACCCGTGTTGGTCAACTGGTTATCAACCTGAGCGGTCAGTCCGTCGGTACCGAGTACGCTGCCGCTGTTGTTCCAGCCACTCGCGTTCACGCCGAGCCGTTGCCCCTGCATTATCCCGCCATTCGCGAGCTGACCGGCCTTAAGCGTCAGCTGTCCGCCGGAAAGCAGTTTCCCGCCGGTCAGGTTGTTCAGCGTCGGGGCGGTAATCGACAGCCCGCCGTCGCCCTGAAGCACGCCGCGGTTATTCAGAATATTGACCGCCAGCGTGGCATTACTCGCCGCCAGCTGACCTGCGTTATCCAGCCTTGCGGCCGTCAGGTTCAGCCCCTGCTGAGCGAGCAGCCGTCCACTTTGTTGGTTCGTCAGCTGGTTGCCGATATTCAGGCCCAGATCGCGCGCCTGCACGATGCCCTGGTTGTCGAGATTATCGAGATTAAGCGTGAGCCCCTGCTGCGAAAGCAGCAGCCCCTGGTTGGTCAGCTGCGGCAGGGAAAGCGTCAGCGCCCCGCCGGTGATAATTTGCCCGCCGGTCTTATTGTTAAGTACCAGAGTTGATGGCGTCAGGGAGTTCAGCGCCAGCGCGCTGTTACCCTGCAGCAAGCCGACGTTGGTCAGCAGATTGGTGATGATATTCACCGAATCTCCCGCTAACGTGCCCTGGTTGTTAAGGCTGGCGGCGCTCAGGGTCAGATCTTTTTGTGCCACCAGGCGTGCATTGCCGCGGTTCACGACGTCGCCGGTGAAGCTTAGCCCCACACGGCTCCCTTGTAGCGTTCCCTGGTTATCCAGGGTGGCTCCAGAAAGGACCAGCGCCTCTTTTACAGACATCAGCCCCAGGTTGACCATCTGCGGGATGGAGAGATTCAGCGAGCTGCCGCTAACAATTTGCCCGTTCGTCAGATTGTTGAGCCGCGGCGTGTGCAGCGCCAGCGCGCTGTCTCCCTGCAGGATGCCGTTGTTGTCGATCTGGCCGCTGGTAAGCTCGACACTCATTGCGGCAAGCACACCGTTATTCGTCAGGCTGGCGCTCTGGCTGCTAAGTTGACGGGTCGCCAGCAGCTTGCCCCCGCTCTGGTTATTCAGCTGTTGCGCGACGTTAAGATTTAACGCTCCGGCAGACAATGTGCCCAGGTTGTCAAAGCTGCCGGTCGTCAGCGTCATATCCTGACTCGCCTGAACGAGCCCGCCGTTGGTAAACTGCGGCAGATCGAGATTAAGCGAGCCGCCGGACAGAATTTGTCCACCGGTAAGGTTATCCAGGGCCCGGGTATCGAACGTCAACGCAGCGCTACCCTGCAATAAACCGCTGTTGCTGATGCTGTCCGATTGCAGGTTAAGCGTACCCGCCGCCAACTGCCCGCGGTTATCTACAGCGCCTGCGCGAATATCAAACCCGGCCTCGCTGAGTAACGTTCCGCTGTTTGTTAGCGTGCTGCTGACGTTCAGGCTCGCGCCTTGCTGGCCAAGCAGCGTCCCCTCGTTATTCCAGCTTCCGGCCTTAACGTTCAGCGTCCGGCCCTGTAGCGTACCGGCGTTATCGCCCTTATCCCCGGCAATCGTCAAATCGCCGCCGCTTAACAGCTGTCCGACGATCAGGTTATTAATCACTTTGGCAGCAGGCGTCTGCGCGGCGTCAACACTTCTCAGGCCCGAGGTCTGTGCCGCTTGACCCTGGATCGCCAGCCCACTGTTACCCTGCACCAGGCCGCTATTGTTCAGGATCCCGAGAGCCAGGTGCGCATTATCTGCCGCCAGCGTGCCGCTGTTGGTTAACGTATTGCCGTCAAAAGCCAGCGCCTGGGTGGCAAGCACTTTGCCCGTGTCCCGGTTGGTCAGCGCGTTTTTTACCGCGAGGGTCAGCGTGTCGGCCTGAATCACACCGCTGTTAGTCAGCATTGCGCTCGTGAGATTTAGCGCCTGTTTGGCCAGAAGCGTACCAACGTTGCTGAACGCGTCTGCAACGAGATTCAAAGCACCATTGCTTTGCAGCGTCCCGGTATTGTTCAGCTCTCCGGTGCTCACGCTAACCGTATTTGCTGCCAGAATACCGCTATTATCGAGCTGACTGGCGTCAAGCTGCAGCTTGCCCTGGCTCAGCATTTGCCCGCTGATGGTCGCGGTATTATCCACATTCAGCGTCAGATCGCCTTTACCTGTCAGCGAACCCGCATTAGTGAAATCCACGCCGTGCAGGAGAGCGTTCTGCCCCTGCATCAGGCCAGTGTTGTTCAGCTGCTGGCCGGTAATATCGAGCAGCCCACCACTTAATATCTTGCCTGCTTGATCGTTATCGAGGCCGGTAACGGCAAGTTTAAGACCAATATCCCCCTGCAGCAGGCCGCTATTTTGCCCGCGTCCGGACGAAATAATGACGTTGTTGCCGATAAGCTGCCCGTCGTTACGCCAGCTTCCGGCGTTAAGCGTCAGCAGGTCGTCTGCAAACAGATGCCCCTCAGGCTGGTTGTTTACCTGACCGGACAAATTCAGCTGCACATTCAGTGCTTCCAGACCACCGCGGTTATCAAGAGAAGTCCCGTCCAGGCGCAGGTTTTTCCCCGTCGACATCAGCCCGTCATTGATCAGCGCAGGTACCGTCAGCGCAATATCATCGCCTGCTACCAGCGAACCGCTCTTTTGATTGGACAATGAGGCGGCGGAGAAGCTGAGCTTGCCGTCGGCCTGAATTAATCCGCTGTTATTTGCCTGCCCCACTGCGCTGTCGATGTTAACGGTTGCAGCAGCAATTACCCCTGTATTAGAAAGCGCCCCGCTTTTCAGGCTGAGGGAATTCTGGCTGATAAGACGCCCGTCGTTGTTGAAAGCCCCGGCGAACAGAATATTCAGCGCCTCGCGGCCCAGCATTTGTCCGCGGTTAACGCCGCCAGACTGTCCACCCGCGAGCGTCAGGCTTTTCCCCTGAACCCGGCCAGCGTTATCCAGACGGTCAACATTAAGTCCCACATCACCATCGCTCAGCAATTGGCCGCTGGCGATGTTGTTCAACTGGCTGCTCTGCAGGCCGAGGGACTGGTTTCCCTGAATCAGCCCGCTATTTGTTAAGCTGCTAACCGCAAGACGCGCGTTGCTGCTGATAAGCTTCCCGGCGTTATCACCGCGGGCGGCGTCAATCGAGAGGGTATCGTCTGCCAGCAGTACGCCACTGGCCTGGTTATTCAGCGTCTGTACCGACGTTAACGCCAGATTGCCTGCTTCAATATTGCCGCCATTCGTTAGCGTCAGCGCGTCGATAGCCAGCCCCTGACTGACCGAAATCAGCCCGGCGTTGACCAGCCGATCAACATGTAAACTACCTCCGCTGCCGCTCATTTCTGCGCCTGCAGTATTATTCAATTCCCCGGCGGTGAGCGACAGACCGTTGATAGCAAGCACCTGGCCGCTGTTATCCAGCCGCCCCGCACCGATCTGAACCGTGTCCCCCTGCAGACGTCCGGCGTTCCCTCCCTGCACGGTATTCAGGGTGAGCGCACCGCCGCTCAGGAGTTGACCACCTGAAAGGTTATCCAGCGTATGGCTGCTGACGGAAAGCCCCTGATTTCCCTGCAATAACCCCGCATTTGACAGAGTATTGGCGATTATCGTGCCTGAGCGGCTAATCAGCTGCCCCCGGTTGGTGAACTCAGGTGTCGACAGGTGAAGCGAATCATCTGCCAGCAGCACACCTTTCGCCTGGTTATTCAGCTGCTGGCGCAGCGTCAGCTGTAAATCCTTCGCCTCGATGTTCCCAGCGTTGTCCAGCGTCGCGGCCTCGATAGCCAGCCCCTGGGTGACCGAAATCAAACCGGCGTTAATCAGGTCGGGAATGGCAAGTCTTAGCCCGCTGCCGCTGATAATGCTGCCCTGCTTCTGGTTATGGAGTGAGGAGGCGGTAAAACCAAACAGCTGGTCACCCTGTAGCAAACCGCTATTGGTCATCTGCCGGGTGTTGATGTTCAGCTCGGGCGCCGCGATCTGCCCCTGGTTATCCAACTGCTCGCTCGTAAGGCCCAGTTTGCCTTTGCTGAGCAAATTACCGCTATTGGTGAGGCTTTCGGTTCCGCTCAGGCTAAGCGCAGATAATCCCAGCATCTGGCCATTGTTATCCGCCTTTCTGGTATTCAGTCCAATAGTCTCGCCCTGCACCTTACCGGCGTTGCTGAACCCTAGGGTCTCATTGAACGTCAGCGTACCGCCGCTGACGACTTCGCCTTCGGAGGCATTGTTAAACTGCTCACCGTCAGCGACAAGTGCCGCGCTCCCCTGCAGCAAACCCTTATTGACGAGCGTCTTCGCGTTCAGCGTCGCGCTTTCCGACATCAGACGTCCGTCGTTACTGAGCTGCGGCGTCGCGAGCTTCAGGCTGCGCTGGGCCAGGAGGATCCCCTCAGCCAGGTTATTCAGCTTTTCGCGCAGCTTTAGCTGCAGATCCTGAGCTTCAATCCGCCCGTTGTTATCCAGCGTTAACGCATCAATGGCAGCGCCTTGCTGAGCGGAGATCGCGCCAGCATTAACCAGCTGCTGTACGGTAACGGCCAGGCCGCTGCCTGCCTGAACAGTGCCGGAAAGCCCGTTTGCCAGCGCGCCGACATTCAGATCCAGCGCCCCGCCGCTTTGCAACCAGCCGTCGTTAGTCAGGCTGTTGCCGCTAATGCGCAGATTGTCTGCCGTGACGCCGCCGAAATTAGCAAACTTCCCGGCGTTCACGCGGCCAGTCTGCTGGCTGACAAGCCGCCCGTCGGCGAGGTTAGTAAACGTATCGCGGACATTGACCGACAGATCGTCCAGCCCCGAAGCCTGACCCCCGTTGCTCCACTCCCCGGCGTCAATCGTCAGCGTTTTGCCCTGAACGCTGCCCGCGTTATCAAACGCCGGGGTCGTAAGCGCCAGCGACGCTTCCGCCAGCAGTACGCCGCCTTGCTGATTACTTAATTTCTGACCCGCTTTCAGCGCCATCGACTGGGCTTCAAGATTGCCGCTGTTCGTCAGCATCAGGCTTTCAATGGTTAGCCCCTGCTTCACCGAAATCAGCCCGGCATTCACCAGTTGTGGGATATTCAGCGTCAGCCCGCTGCCGCTGATGATTTTTCCCCCGCTCTGGTTAGCCAGCCTTGTGGAAGCGAGCTGCAACGTTTGCCCGCCCTGCAGCAGGCCGCTATTGTCGAGGGTATTCGCGTTCAGGTTCAGAGCGGATGAGGCCACTCTCCCGGCGTTATTGAACACTGGAGCGGTCAGGTCGAGTGTATTTTCGGCGAGCACGCTTCCGGAGGCCGTGTTGGTAAAGGCGTTATTTAGCGTCAGCGCCAGCGCGCTGGCAGCCAGCTGGCCGTCGTTGGTGAAGGTATTTCCCGTCAGCGTGAGCCCGTTACGGGCCGTCATTTTGCCGCTCGCGTGGTTATCCGTATGCCCGGTAATGGCAAGCGTTAAGGCATCGCTATCCAGCGAACCACTGTTGGTCAACTGGCTGGTATTAAGCTGCAGCGTTTTCTGCGCCAGCAGCGCCCCTCCGGCCTGCTGAACAATGGTTTCGGCGCTCAACGCCATGGCATTATCCGCCTGCAGGGTGCCGCTGGTGTCAATCTGGTTAGCCTGCAGAGAAACGTTGCTGCCGCGGCTCGTACCGCGATGCGTTAAGCTGCCGGCAGCGAGCGTCAGGTTGCCTTTTGCAGCCTGGACACCGTCCAGCCCGGCGGCGTTATGCGCCTGCAACAGCATATCGCCCTGCGACTGAAGCTGTCCGCTCGCCAGCGTCGTAAGTCGGTCGCCGCTGAAGGACAGATCGCCCTGGGCCAGAACCTCCCCGGCGATCTGCGCATCACCCGCATTGAGCTGCAGGCTGCCCCCGCTGGTCAGCGTGCTCCCCTGAAGAGCGCTGAATTGACGGCTGGTGAGCGCGAGATTCTGTTTCCCACTGACCAGCCCGTTGTTTATGACGCTGTCAGACTGCAGCCCGAGCCTGCCGGTGGATAACAATTGCCCGTTTTGCCCGATATTCAGCGCGCCAGTACCGCTAACGCTCAGATCGCTATCGCTGCTGAGCATGCCGTCAATCCAGGCATCCCCCGTTGAGATCTCCAGCACGCCGCCGGCCAGCAGTTGACCAGTATGGTTAAGCGTGCCCAGATCGAGCCGGGTATTTTTCTGCGCCTGTACCGCACCGCTATTGGTAAAACCTCCCGCCTTCACGTTTAGATCGCCGTTCGCGGTCATTTTCCCGCTGTTAGCGAGCTGGCCTGCGGAAAGAGAGATACCGCTGCCTGCCACCATCTTACCCGCATGGTTTGCAGCCCCTGCGACGTTAGCCTGAATGGTGCCAGCCGCATTAACCTCACTGGTGGTATCTGCGGTAAGCGAACCAGAGTTCAGGCTGATGTTTTTACCCGCCGTTAACGTACCGTTAGCGACGCTCAGCTTTCCATTACCGGCAAGCGTAATATCCCCGTCGCTAAGCAGTTTGCCGTTCGTTACCGCCACGTCTGAACGGCTGTTGATCAGCATTGCTCCCGTACTTTTATGTTCGCCGCTGAGGACAACGCTATCCGCCTTCGCCGTCAGGCTACCGCTTGCAAGGCTGTTATTCACCATCAGCTTACCGTTGGTATCCAGCGTAATATCGCCCTGTCGGGCGTTAAGATCCCCGAGGTTAACCCCGACGCCTTTTTCGCTGGAAACAAGACGGATACGGTTGGCGTACATCCCGCCGAGCGCGCCGGTATCCACGGCCACCACGGGCGCGGCACCCTCACCGGCAATCGGCCTGACGCTGCCGTCCGTGCCCACGCGGTTCGCCCCTGCCGTCACCTTCAGGTCGTTCGCATGTATCGCGGCGTTCACTTCCGTCGCGCGCGCAATAATCGACAGCGCGTCGCTCTTGCTGGCATCCAGCCCCTGGCCTTCAACCGTGATGGCGCCTTTCGTCACCTCCAGCGCCTGCAGGTTACCGCTGGCGTCGAACTGCGGTTTCCCCGTGGTCAGGGTGACGTTCGGGGTGTTGATAAATCCGCACCCGTTACAGGTAATGCCGTACGGGTTGGCCACCATGACGTTTGCTGCTTTACCGGCGACTTCCGTATAGCCCTGCAGCTGCGAGCGGCTGGCGCCCGTGACTTCGTTGATAATGCCTTTCGCTTCCCGCCCGGCCTGCAGGTTGGGGTTGTTCTGGATAAGCCCGCCCAGCTGGGTCCGGGTTAAACGGTCCGTGCCGTTGTTGAGGATAAGCCCCTCTTTGCCGACGTTATACTCACCGAACTGGTTATGCGAGATACCCGCCCCGTTGGGCGTGGCGATGTTGACGACCGGCACCCCGTTCCCCGCCCGATCGACCGTGGTCTGCCCGGTCGGCGTCAGCGCCGCCGCGACGGCAGGTGCCATCGGCTGCCAGACCATCAGGCCGCAGACAATCCAGCTGATCAGACGCTGCGAGAAACGAACGGGTGGGTGACGGGTATCCATAGTCGTAGAGTCTCTTAAAGCATGAAGGCAATGCGCCAGTTAACGCTCACATGATCCGGGCCGAGCCAGTCGGGGTAGTGCAGGGGCGTCCCGACCGAAATCTGGCTGCTGTACCCGCGCCCTGCGCTGTTCAGTCCCACCGAAGCGCCCCACAACGTGCCGGAGGCAAAGCGGTCCTGACGGTCTTTTTCCAGCCAGCCGCCGTCAACGGCGATCGTTGCGCTCACTGCGCCAATCACCGGAAGGGTGAAGAGGGAATACCCCAGCTCGTTACGCCAGTAGCCGCCGTTGTCCCCGGACAGGTACTGCTCTTTAAAACCGCGCACGGAGCTTTCGCCGCCGAGCGTCAGGCGCTCGGAGCCGTACAGCCGATCGGGCGACCACTGGCCGTAGGCGCTGGTCAGCCACCAGGCATTACGGGTAATCGGCCGCTGGAAGCTGGCGTTCAGACTCCATTTACGGAATTCCGCGCGCGGCATATCCCCGGACTTATCTTCGTCGGTTTCGGCATTGAACCATGGCATGCCGTGGCTCCAGGTCGGGTTGAAGGTCGCCACGCCGCCCAGCATTTTTTGCGTGTGCGTGATCCCAAGAATCAGGCTGGAGAGGTTGCGCGTGCTGCTCTGAAGCGGCGCGTCGTTGAGCCAGTTGCGGCTGGATCGCTGAACCACGCCTGCCGCAATGCCGGTTTTCACATCCCCGTTGCGGAAGACCACCCAGGACGCGTTAAGGCGGTGGGTTTTGGTATCGCCCGTGGAGAGCCAGTTGAATCCCTGGTTACTGATGGTGGTCCGGTAGTTACTCCAGGCGTAGCTGTAGTCCAGTAATCCGTAGCCAAACGGCACGCTGACGCCCGCCTGGAAATTCTGCGCATCGTACGCGCTGGCAAAATCGCTGCTGCGCCCGCCGCTGACAAACCATTTATCCGCCAGACCCAGCATATTATTGGCGGTGAGCACGCCGCTCAGCTGATCTTCGCCGGTACTCTTCTGCCCGCTATTATCCAGGCTTACCGATGCACTTAAGGGAAATTCCGGCTTTGCCGTAAGATTAACAATGGAATATCCGGCCTGCGTTCCCGGAAGAATTTCAATCTGAACCGGCTCGGCGCGCAAACGGTTAATTTGCTCCATGCCCTGTTCGATGTCGCGTAAATTAAGGATGCCGCCCACCCGTCCCGGAAACGCCATTTTCAGCATACGCGGCGTTTCGCCTTCCAGACGGATCGCTTCCAGTCTGCCTTCCAGCACAACAATATTCAGCTGGCCGCCGGAGAGATCCTGCTCGGTAAGAAAAGCGCGGCTGGTGATATATCCCCGGCTGATATACCAGTCAGAAATATGGGCGAGAAGCTCCGTTATTTTCGCCATATCCAGACAGCGGCCCTGCCACGGCGCGACAAGGGTCTGCCGGGTTTTCGGGGAGATTAAGGTCGCACCGGAAAGGGTAATGGTATGAATGGTGAAACAGGGTCCGGTGCCGGTAACCGGCAGCGGTCTGGCGGGCGCGGGGCGAGGAATACTCCGCTCCAGCTCCTCACGCTGTTGCTGGTTCTGTAATAAAAGCTGCTGCTGTTGCTGTTGAATGGAATCGCGATCGGCTGGCGATAAAGGTGCAGCACTCACCCTCGCTGAAAAAAGCGAAAACAATAAGATAGCAACAGCATAATTTACTAATGAAATTATTCTAATTTTTATTTCGGCGCTATTCATCCATGCCACAAAAATGTCCGCAATGATTATTTTTGTAATATAAGAGTTTTCTTAAAGCGAGTATATCTAATTTGAATTAGGGCGCCTAAAATTAATAGTTCTTTCAGAAGAGTGAGAAGGATATTAAGAGAACATAAGAAAGGATTTAACTCACCCTTAAATCTTGAGTTAGCCGTAATACACTAGGCATGAAGCCGAAACGTCTTTCGCCACTCCGCCGGACTCACCCCAAAACGCGCCTTAAACTGCTGTCGCCAGGTGACGGCGGAATTAAATCCCACCAGCTCAGCCACGCGTTCAATCGGCATATTTCCGGCTTCCAGCAGGATTTGGCTGCGCCGCAGGCGTTCGGCGGTCAACCAGTCGGCGACGCTCATCCCTGTAGCGTTAACAAAATGACGAGTCAGGGTGCGGCGGCTCATCGAGACCACCTCAGCCAGCGAGTCCAGACTATGTTGTTCGGTGATGTGCTGCTGCAGGTAGTCGATCAGGCAGTTAATGCGTCCGTCGCGGGTATCTTTAGGCACCGGCTGGGCGATGAACTGCGCCTGCCCGCCCTCGCGGTGGGGCGGAACAATCATCCGGCGGGCAATCTGGTTAGCAACCACGCTGCCAAAGCGCTGGCGAATGATATACAGGCAGCAGTCGAGGGCTGCGGCAGTCCCGGCGGAGGTGATGATATTGCCGTCATCCACGTAAAGGGCATTAATATCCAGCCGAACGTTCGGGAAGAGCGACTGAAACTGACGTTCGAACTCCCAGTGGGTGGCCGCACGTTTGCCGTCGAGGATCCCCGCCCAGGCCAGCACAAACGATCCCAGACACAGCCCGACGATTTCTGCACCGCGGTCTCTCGCCTGTACCAGGCTGTCGAGCAGCGTCTGGGGCGGGCGTTCAAGAACGTGCTGCCAGTAGGGAACGACAACAATATCGGCCTGCCCAATGGCGGTAAAATCCTGCGTGGCGTTGAGGGCAAATCCGTCTTTTGAGGTGAGGAACCCTGGCGTTTCGGCGCAGATCGCCACGTTAAAGCGCTTTTCTCCGGAGACCGAGTCGCCAAACAGAATGCAGGGAACGGAGTAGTGGAACGGGCTGAACCCGTCTACTGCGACAATCGCGACGTTGACTAGCGACATTTGTCTCTCCTTTCCCCTTTAGACACTCAGAATATAACGGTTTCGCCATCCTCAGGAATACTCACCGCGTCACTCACCTGGTTGGCTTCTACGTACTCACGCAGCGCGCTGCGGGTCAACAGGCAGTGGTTAATGGCCTCCATATGGCTCGCCACAATGTTGGCCTGCGGCAGCAGGAAATGAACGTTAAGCACATCTTCCTGCCCCATAATAATGGGCCCAAAACCAATGACGTGGGCATAGCCAGCGTTCAGCACCACCACGTCCGGCTGGTGCTTTTGCAGATCGGCCGCCACCTCGT
Source organism: Enterobacter sp. CFEC122 (assembly GCF_052983755.1). Taxonomy (NCBI): domain Bacteria; kingdom Pseudomonadati; phylum Pseudomonadota; class Gammaproteobacteria; order Enterobacterales; family Enterobacteriaceae; genus Enterobacter; species Enterobacter sp. CFEC122. Next base: position 37,196 of record NZ_JBRIQR010000014.1, read on the forward strand.
CACGCCAGACGGTATCCCCGGCAAGGTAGAGCGTCTTCTCATCAGGATGACGCAGCACCACGCCACAGGCCTCGCCCAGCCGCTCCGCCAGTTCGGGCACGGCGTATGCGCGATCGGTACCGTGCTGGCCGCCGTGGGTCTTCGCAATTCGAATCTCGCCAAAGGTGGTCTCGTCGGTCATGACCGTCAGGTTGCTAAACCCCTGGCTGCGCAGCAGCGCGGCATCACGGTCGTTTTGCACGTAGATCGGTTTATCTTTGGCGATCAGTTCCGCCGCGGCGCGATCCCAGTGATCGTCATGGGTATGGGTGACGATCACCGCGTCGGCGTCCAGCAGCGTGTTGACGTCTACGGGGAGTTCGACCGTCGGGTTACGGCGTTCGGCATGGGCCGTGCCGGGGAAGCCCGGATAAGCGCCCTGCGGAGCCAGCATCGGGTCGATTAAAAAACGTTTTCCGGCGTAGGTAATCAGCTGGGTGGCGTTGCGAATGTGGGTGATGTTCATGGGCTATCCTCCGGTTGGTGTGATAAGGAGGATAGCCAGCCGTCGCGCGTCATGCTGTGGGTTAAAGGGCGATTACCGATGGAATCGGGCCAATTTACGTCACCGCGCTTTCTGCGGGTTCCTTACCAGCCCGGCACCGCCCCGCAGTTAAAGATCGTCTCCGCCGCTTTCGCCACTTCAGGCGACTGATACGACTGGATAAATTCCTTCACGTTCTCGGCATCTTTGTTGTCTTCGCGCGTCACCACGATGTTCACGTACGGCGAGTTTTTGTCTTCGATAAAGACGCTGTCATGCACCGGCGACAGCCCGGTTTGCTGGATATAGGTGGTGCTGATGATGGCGACATCCACTTTCGGGTCGTCCAGCACGCGCGGCAGCTGCGCCCCTTCGAGCTCCATGATTTTCAGCTGTTTAGGGTTGGCGGTAATATCCAGCGCCGTCGGCAGCAGCCCGGTGTCCGGCTTCAGGGTGATGAGCTTCTCTTTTTGCAGCAGCAGTAGCGCGCGGCCAAGGTTGGTCGGGTCGTTTGGAATGGCAATGGTTGCCTCGTCCTTCAGATCCGAGACGGATTTGATTTTGCGGGAATAGCCTGCCATCGGGAAGACAAAGGTGTTCGCCACGGCCACCAGCTTGTAGCCATGCGCCTTGTTATCCTCTGCAAGGAACGGGCGATGCTGGAAGACGTTGGCATCCAGTTCCCCCTGGTTGGTGGCATCGTTAGGCAACAGCGAGCCGCTGAAGCCCACCAGCTCCACGTCCAGGCCATATTTCTCTTTCGCCACCTTTTTGGCGACTTCCGCCACGTCCTGCTCGGCGCCGTTGATGACGCCGACTTTAATGTGTTTGGCATCGCTGCCACTTTGATCGCACCCGGCCAGCAGCAGGCCAGCCAGTACCAGAGCACCCAATCGACGTTTCACAAGACAGTTCCTTTTGCTGAATGTTGTAGTGACTATATCGACAACGAGGCGGGGAAATAAAAACCGAAAAAGAATCAATAAGAAGGATAAGTTATATGCGGGTATGGCCGGGTGGCGCTGCGCTTACCCGGCCTGCGGATTCAGAGCTTAAAGGGCTTTCGCCAGGTAATGTCGCTGCATACCCGGGTACGGATAATCCTGCAAAGACATCTGCAGCTGGTACCCCTGTTTTTCATAGAACGGACGCGCCTGGAAGCTGACGGTATCCACCAGCGCGTGCTTGCAGCCTTTGCGTCTGGCTTCATCTTCCGCCGTTTTGATGAGCTGGCTGCCCACGCCGGATCCGCGTACGGCATCGCTCACCCAGAGAAAGTCGATATTCAGCCAGTCGCCTTTGCGCACCCCAATGAGCCCGCCGAGCATGGTGCCGATGTCGTCCCGCACGTAAACGCCAATATCCCCGCTGAATGTGGAGAGATCCAAAAACTGCGCATTGTAGGCTCTCAGGCCGGTGAGTAACTCTTCTTTTTCCTGCGCCGTAACCGCATGAGTAATGCTCAGGTGCATATTTTTTCTCCTTGTTATCTGTGCCGTTTCACTATCTCACACACGCAACGTAGAGAAAATTCATACTTTCGGCTGGCGTCGCTACACTGAATGTAACGATATATTTCATGGGAAGCCTGTGACGTCAAAAGGGGGTTGTTGATGAAAGCTGCACACCTTGTCTGCCTGCTGGTTTGTCTGCTGTTCGCCGCGTTTGTCCACGCTCAGGAAAAGGACGATCCGGCGAAAGAGGCGCAGATTAAGCAACAGGTCCTGAAAGATATTAAGAAAACCTGTACGCCACAGAAAAAGCAGAGCGATAAGGCCTGGCAGGCGATGATTTTGTCGTCAGAGGCCAATCAGCTGCTGATCAAAAATGCCGTTACCGCCGTGAAGCGTGACAACCTGGACGCCTACTGGGCGGCAATTGGTCAGGTGGATTGTATGGAAGATTACTGAGGGCTGGAAACGTGCTTCTCGCCGGGTGGCGGCTGCGCCTTACCCGGCCTACACAACATGTTTAACGCTTACGCACGTCTGGAATGATCAAATCCCCGCGCAGCACATACGAGCCCAGCATCTGCGTTTTCTCCGTCAGCCAGCTCACGATACGCGCCGCCATCGCATCCATAGAATATTCAATCGCCGGGATCACCGGAATACCCGGCAGGTGCAGCGATCCGGCCAGGCTAAAGACCATAATGTCGTCCGGCACGGATTTATTAAACGCCTGCAGCTGCGGGATCACCCGCTGGGCTTCCTGCTCGTCCGCCACCAGCAGCGCGTTGAAGTTCAGCGTGCTGGCGTTATTCAGCAGCTCCTGTAGCGCAACGGACGACGAGGTCGCGTCCATGAACACAAGGTTGCGATTAAAGGGCAGGAAATTTTTCTCCAGCGCGTGCTTGTAGCCGAGCAGCACCTGGTCAGCAAAACCGCTGCCGTGCGGATGGATCAGGGCAATCTGGCGTCGCCCCTGGCTGGTCAGGTAGTTACAGGCGGTTTCGGCGGCAAAGGCGTGATCGAACTGGATGCTGTTGGAATTATCAGACTCCATGCAGTCCACCAGAATGACGTTGTCCATGTCGACGTCCAGCGGGAAACGCGCGCCAATCACCAGGATGTCATCGCAAAGCCCGCAGGAGAGTTCCTCAAGAGCGTGCATCACTTCCGCTTTGCTGTGCGCGAAACGCAGCAGCAGGTGTTTTTGATGCTGGCTGAGCTGTTTTTCCAGCGCGTACAGGTAACCGGTGGTCTGGTTAATGTTTTCCTGGGCGCAAATCACCCCGATACAGCCCGTCGACTGGCTCAGCAGCGACTGGGCAATCACATTAGGCCGGTAGTTAAGCTCATCCACTGCCTTCAGAACGGCCTGACGGCTGGCTTCCTTTACGCCACGCGACCCACTCAACACTCGCGATACCGTGGCTTTAGACACCCCGGCAAGACGTGATACATCATTGATTGTCGACATCTCTTTCCCCTGGCAGGCTTACCTCGCGCCTGCAAATTCCATGACCGCTTCGGCTCACATTATAGCCAGAGCGGAGTATATCCGTTTCCGTTTTCCATGGAAACCGATTTTCCGTTTCCACTCCAAATGATGTCAAAACAGCCAAATTATGTGACCTGCATCCGGTTAATTAGCCTCATAAGTATTGGATCTTGATGGTTGTCACAGTTCTGTCTTTTATGAATGGAAACCGGTTTCCGTATCATGTCCAATCATCCTCGCAATAACTTTTTACATTTAGAGGATGGTTGTCGATGTTCAAGATTATGCTGTGCTGCTCTGCAGGGATGTCCACCAGCCTGCTGGTCAGCAAAATGGTCGATGTCGCGAAAGAACGTGGTTTGCCGGTGAAGATTGATGCGTACGGTGTTTCCGAATTTGATACGCAGTTTCCGCAATACCAGGTGGTACTTCTCGGACCGCAAGTGAAATACATGTTACAGACACTCTCAGACAAGGCGGCGACGCATGGCATTCCGGTGCAGCCCATCGACATGATGGACTACGGCATGCAGCGTGGCGATAAAGTACTGGACTTTGCTCTGTCGCTCATCGAAGCGGCACACTAAAAGGTGTTCACATGAGTTCGTTATATCAATCCATGGTTGCGGTGATTGAGCAGTCAATTACCCCGCTGGCCGCGAAGCTCGGTCAGCAAAAGTACGTGATTGCCATCCGCGACGGCTTTACCGCCGCGCTGCCGTTTATGATCATCGGCTCGTTTATGCTGGTGTTCATCTTTCCGCCGTTCTCGGCGGATACCACCAATAGCTTCGCCCGCGGCTGGCTGGATTTCTCCCAGACCTACCGCGAACAGCTGATGCTGCCGTTTAACCTCAGCATGGGCGTGATGACCTTCTTCATCTCGGTAGGAATTGGGGCGAGCCTGGGGCGTCAGTTTAACCTCGACCCGGTGATGTCCGGCCTGCTGGCCTTTATGGCCTTCCTGCTGGTCGCCGCGCCGTATGCCGACGGCAAAATCTCAACCCAGTACCTCTCCGGCCAGGGCATCTTCACCGCCCTGATCACCGCTATTTACTCAACCCGCGTGTACGCCTGGCTGAAGCAGAACAACGTCACCATCCGCCTGCCGAAGGAAGTGCCCACCGGCGTGGCGCGTTCGTTTGAGATCCTGATCCCGGTGATGGTGGTGATCGGCACGCTGCACCCGCTGAACCTGTTCATTGAAGCGCAGACCGGGATGATTATCCCGCAGGCGATCATGCACCTGCTGGAGCCGCTGGTGTCCGCGTCTGACTCCCTGCCCGCCATTCTGCTCTCCGTGCTGCTGTGCCAGATCTTCTGGTTCGCGGGTATCCACGGCTCGCTGATTGTTACCGGCATCATGAACCCGTTCTGGATGGCGAACCTCTCGGCAAACCAGGCGGCACTGGCCGCAGGCGCGGCGCTGCCGCACGTTTATCTGCAAGGTTTCTGGGATCACTACCTGCTGATTGGCGGCGTCGGTTCCACCCTGCCGCTGGCCTTCCTGCTGCTGCGCAGCCGCGTTACCCATCTGCGCACCATCGGCAAAATGGGCGTGGTGCCAAGCTTCTTTAACATCAATGAACCCATTCTGTTCGGCGCGCCGATCATCATGAACCCGATGCTGTTTATCCCGTTCGTGTTTGTTCCGCTGGTCAACGCCTGCCTGGCGTACGGCGCCACGAAGCTCGGCTGGCTGGCACAGGTGGTCTCGTTAACCCCGTGGACTACGCCCGCGCCGATTGGCGCCTCGTGGGCGGCGAACTGGGCGCTGAGCCCGGTGGTGATGTGCCTCGTCTGCATGGTGATGTCGGCGCTGATGTACCTGCCGTTCCTGCGCGCCTATGAGCGTACGCTGATTAAAAACGAAGAGCAGAAAGCCCAGGCTGCAACCGTGGGTGCCGCTGAAGCCACAAGCAATTAAGTCAAAGAGGAAGGGTCATGAAATACGCATTTCCCGATAACTTCTGGTGGGGCAGCGCAAGCTCCGCTCTCCAGACGGAAGGGACACGAGAGGGTGAAACCACGTGGGACTACTGGTTTGCCCGCGAGCCGAACCGTTTTCACAACGGCGTGGGGCCGCAGCACACCTCCACGTTTTATCAGCACTGGAAAACGGACATTCAGCTGTTAAAACAGCTGAACCACAACAGCTTTCGTACCTCGATTAGCTGGGCGCGCCTGATCCCCGACGGTATCGGTGAAGTGAACCCGGACGCGGTCGATTTTTATAATCAGGTCATTGATGAGCTGAATGAACAGGGCATCACGCCGTTTATCACCCTGTTCCATTTCGACATGCCGATGGCGATGCAGGAGATAGGCGGCTGGGAAAACCGTGACGTAGTGGACGCGTACGCCCGCTATGCGCAGATTTGCTTCGAGCTGTTCGGCGACCGCGTGCTGCACTGGTTTACCTTCAACGAGCCGATCGTGCCGGTGGAAGGCGGTTATCTGTACGACTTCCACTACCCCAACGTAGTGGATTTCCGCCGGGCGGCTACCGTGGCGTATCACACGGTGCTGGCCCATGCGAAGGCGGTTCAGGCCTACCGCGCCGGGCACTACGCGGGGGAGATCGGCATCGTGCTGAACCTGACGCCGTCGTATCCGCGTTCGCAGAACCCGGCAGACGTGAAGGCGGCGCACGTTGCGGATCTGATGTTTAACCGCAGCTTCCTCGACCCGGTCCTGCGCGGCGAATACCCGGCCGATCTGGTGGCGCTGCTGAAATCTTACGACCAGCTGCCCGCCTGCAAGCCGGAAGACGGTTTCCTGATTGCGGAAGGGAAAATCGACCTGCTCGGCATTAACTACTATCAGCCGCGTCGCGTGAAGTGTCGCGACAGCGCGGTGAACCCGCAGGCGCCGTTTATGCCGGAATGGTTCTTTGATAGCTACGAGATGCCGGGCCGCAAGATGAACCCCTACCGCGGCTGGGAAATCTACGCGCCGGGTATTTACGATATTCTGATTAACCTGCGCGACAATTACGGCAACCCCCGCTGCTTTATTTCTGAAAACGGCATGGGCGTCGAAAACGAGCAACGTTTTATTGAAAATGGCCAGATTAACGATCAATACCGCATTGATTTTATATCTGAGCATTTAACGTGGCTGCATAAAGGCATAAGCGAAGAGTGTAATTGTCTTGGCTACCATATGTGGACATTTATTGATAACTGGTCGTGGTGTAACGCGTATAAAAATCGCTACGGATTTATCCAGCTCGATCTGGAGACGCAGCAGCGCACCATTAAGAAAAGCGGGGAGTGGTTTGCCGCCACCGCCTTAAATAATAGCTTTGATAAAGAGTAATGATGATGATCGCACTAGAAGAAGCCGTAATGGAAATTATCGTCAACGCCGGGCAGTCCCGCAGCCTGTGCTTTGAGGCGCTGCACGCGGCGCGCCAGGGCAACATTGACGAAGCCAAAAGCCTGCTTCGCGAAGCCGACGGCTATGCGCGCCAGGCGCACAAGATGCAGACCAAACTGATCGAGCAGGATGCGGGCGAAGCCCGCCAGCCGATGACCTTAATCATGGTGCACGCGCAGGATCATTTAATGAATTCGCTATTAGCGCGTGAATTGTCTGAAGAAATTATTCATTTATATCAGAGATAGTCTATGGCGAAATAAATTAATGTAATACCTCTGTACCTAAAACTAGAAATCCACTTGTTCTGATGATAGCGACATATTCTGTCAGATCGGAGCGGGATGGTTATTGTCTGAATAAAATTAAACTATATTGAGATAACCATGAATACGATTAAAAAACTTCCATTAACCATGGCGGTTATCGCCGCGCTTTGCCCAATTTCCGTGCTCGCCCAGGAATTCACGCAGGAGCAAATCGACGCCATTGTGGCGAAAGCGGTGGATAAAGCCCTGGCCGAACGTCAGGCCAAAATGGATGCCGCCGTCGCGAAAAAAGCGGACGTGGTGACCGAGCCGCAAAGCGCGGCGCAATCCCCGGACATGGCGATTCCGTTCGGGATTAAATTTACCGGCTACGCCCGCTACGGCGCGCACTTCCAGGCCGCCGATCAGAAATACGTGGCTGTCGATGGCTCCTACAACGGCGCGTCCGCGATCGGTCGTCTGGGTAACGAAGGCAACGGCGGCGAGTTCCAGCTCTCTAAAGCCTTCAAGGGCGAAAACGGCGCCATCTGGGACATCAACGTGATGATCGACCACTGGGGCGACGAAGTTAACCTGAAAAAGGCCTACGCGGGGGTGACCAATATTATGGCCTCCAACCCGAACGCCTACTTCTGGGCCGGTCGCGACTTCCACCAGCGTCCGCAGCAGGGCATCAACGATTACTTCTGGATGAACCACGACGGCCAGGGCGCCGGGGTGAAGAACTTCGACATCGGCGGCGTGCAGTTTGACGTCGCTGCCGTGGCGGCAGTGGAATCCTGTAGCCCGGAAGTGATGGAAGACGAAGCGAATCCGTCACGCATCACCTGTACCGGCGGGTCCGGCACGGGCGACAAAGGTAACTACGCGGCCACCTCTAAAATCCACGGTATGAAGCTCGGTCCGCTGGATCTGGAGCTGTACGCCAACTACGGCTTTGATTCAAAAGCGGTGGAGAGCGACGAGCGTCTGAACGCCTGGCAGGGCGGCGTGGTGCTGAGCCACACCAACGACAGCGGCGTGAACAAGGTGATTGCCCGCTACTCCGATAACTCGGACAACAGCGTGTTCAATAAAACCGAAGACCTGACCACGGTCTACGCCAGCTTCGAAGGGCTGTACAAATTCACCCAGGCCACGCAGGTGGAGTACATCCTCGCCTTCCACGACTACGACAACAGCCGTGATAAGACCGACAACCGTAAGAACTACAACGCCATCGTGCGTCCGATGCACTGGTGGAACGACGTTCACTCCACCTGGCTGGAAGCGGGCTGGCAGCACGTGGATTACGACAACGGCGGCGACAACAAAGGCTGGAAGCTGACCCTGTCGCAGAACATGTCTATCGCCATGGGGCCGGAGTTCCGTCCGATGCTGCGCTTCTACGTGACCGGCGGCAAGGTGGATAACGCACGCACCGCGCGCGTGAACAACACCAAAGACGAGACGCTCGACGACTTCAACGTCGGCGCGATGTGGGAGGCGTGGTTCTAGTAGAGCGCCGTTTGTTTCGCCCGGCGGCGCTGCGCTTGCACGAGCCTACAAGGTTTTGTAGGCCGGGTAAGCGTAGCGCCACCCGGCAAGATCCCATGTTATGCTACAAAAAAACCAACATAACAGGGGAGAAAATGGGTTCCACACGTAAAGGGATGCTGAACGTCCTGATCGCCGCCGTTTTATGGGGCAGTTCCGGCGTTTGCGCGCAGTACATCATGGAGAAAAGCCACATTTCTTCGCCTTACCTGACCATGGTTCGCCTGCTGTTTACCGGCGTGATCCTGCTGACGCTCTCCTTCGTTCACGGCGACAAGATTTTCTCGGTCATCAAACATCGCAAAGACGCCCTCAGCCTGCTGTTTTTCTCGCTGGTCGGCGCGCTCACCGTGCAGCTCACCTTCCTGCTGACGATTGAAAAATCCAACGCCGCGACGGCCACCGTGCTCCAGTTTCTGTCGCCAACGATTATCGTGGCGTGGTTCGCGCTGGCGCGGAAAAAGCGCCCCGGCGTGTTTGTTTTGTCCGCGATTGTGACCTCGCTTGTCGGGACGTTCCTGCTGGTCACCCACGGCGACCCAACCTCGCTCTCCATCTCGCCTGCCGCCCTGTTCTTCGGCATCGCCTCGGCGTTTGCCGCCGCGTTTTACACCACCTATCCGTCAACGCTGATTGCCCGCTACGGCACATTGCCGATTGTCGGCTGGAGTATGTTGATTGCCGGATTAATGCTGACGCCGTTCTACGCCGGACGCGGCACCATCTTCGTGATCGACGGCGGCCTGCTGCTGGCGTTTTTCTACCTGGTGGTGATTGGCACCGCGCTGACGTTCAGCCTGTATCTGAAAGGCGCACAGATGATCGGCGGGCCGAAGGCGAGCATCCTGAGCTGCGCCGAACCCTTGAGCAGCGCGCTGCTGTCGGTGATTTTGCTGGGCGTGGCGTTTACCCTGCCGGACTGGCTGGGGACGCTGCTGATCGTGTCGTCGGTGGTGCTGATTTCGATGGATTCGCGTAGAAGGGTTAAGGCATCGGCGTAGCCTGATGCCCTCACCCCAACCCTCTCCCACGGGAGAGGGAGAAAAACACTACTTCGCTTTAACCTTCCCCGCCACCAGCAGCGCCGTCAGCAGCATCAGCGTACCGGAAATCACCAGCGGTGACGTCAGCCCCAGATGGTCGAGCGCCACGCCGCCAATGGCCGCGCCGCAGGTGTTCGCCAGCTGGATCACCGCCACCTGAATCGACCCGGCTTTTTCCGCCTGATCGGCAAGCGAGCGGGTGATCCACGTCGACCAGCCCACCGGCACCAGCGCAAAGGCAAAGCCCCAGATAATCGCAATGGCAGACGCGACCCACTTATCGCTGCCCCACAGCACCAGCACCGTGGCGCTTGCCGCCAGCACCAGCGGCGCACCCGCCAGCGCCACCTTCAGGGAGCGTTTCAGGAACTGCGACGACAGCGAGGTACCGACAAAGCTGGCGATACCGAAGCTCAGCAGCACCAGCGTCAGGCCGTCTACGTCAAAGCCCGCCATGGTCATAAACACCGGGCGGATATAGGTAAAGAAGGCAAACTGCCCGGCAAAGGCCATGAAGATGGCGGTCATCCCCGCCAGCACGCCGGGGCGCTTGAGCAGCGCGAACATGTTCTGCTTATGGTGCGCCGCTTCGCCCGGCAGGGACGGCAGCGCTTTCCATACCCAAATGATGCAGAGCAGGCCCATCACCGCCGCGGCGTTGAAGACGTTACGCCAGCCGATAATCCCGCCGAGGAAGCTGCCTAACGGCGCGGCGATCACCAGCGCGATGGAGACCGCGCCAAAGATAACGGAAAGCGCTTTTGGCACCGTCCGCGCGGGCACCAGGCGCATGGTGAGCGAGGCCGACATCGCCCAGAAGCCGCCGAGCCCCAGCCCCAGGCAGGCGCGACCGAGCAGCAGCAGGGTGAAGCTTTCCGCGAAGGAGACCAGCAGGCAGGAGAGCGTCAGCAGCACGCTGAACAGTATGACCACCTTGCGGCGGTCGATGGTGCCAATCACCTGGGTGATAAACAGGCTGGCGAACATCGCCACGAAGGCGGTGACGGTAACGGACTGCCCCGCCACGCCTTCGGAAATGCCCAGATCCTGCGCCATCGGCGTCAGCAGGCTCACCGGCAGAAACTCAACGGTAATCAGGCAGGCGACGCAGAACGCCACGGAGAAAACCGCCGACCAGTTGGGGCGAGTAACCTCTTTGGTCTGCGGTCGGGTCGTGGGCTGGATATGTTCTGTCATGGCGTCACCTGAAGATAAAAACGTGCGGAAAAGTCGCGCAGTTTATCATCAAAAGTGTGACGAATTTAACGTTTAGACAACTTTTGTGGTTTTAGAGGGGATCAGTGCAGGTAAAACACGCCCTCTTCCGGCAGGAAGAGCTGGTTATAGCGTAGCTGGAAGGCGTTCAGCTCCTGCGGATCGGGCTCCATCTCGCGCATAAAGCCGAGCGCCAGACGAATTTGCGCATCGGTGATCGGCGCGGCCAGGCGGGCTTTACGCAGCAGGCGGTGCCACGTGTGCAGGTTCTCTTCACTGCCGTCGACAATGCAGACCTGCCAGATCAGCAGCACCTGCGCGGCGTTTTGCAGATGCGCCTCGTCCGGCCGTTCAAGGTAGCGGATAAACTCATTGCCCGGCGTTTTACCGAACTGATCGATCATCGACTCAACCGGCATCGGGGTGATGCCAAGACGCTCGCTTAAACGTTTGATGGCGCGGCGGGAATCTGAGGTCAGGACGCGAAATCCCACCACAAAGACCACGGCAAGCGTTGCCAGCATTATCCAGACCATGCGTTCTCCTTTGACTAGCCGCTCATCATAGCGGGAAACGCACGGCGTCAACAGCGGGCATAACCAGAATAGTGCTCTGAAAAGACGTTGCGGAATGGGGGATCAGGTATTAACGCCGTTGGCGCAAATAAAAAAGCCCGGCATCACACACCGGGCAAAGAAGTTACCTGCACACTCAGGCTGTTTTTAATTTCTGCGCGCGATTTTCACGGCGAATTTTACGTTCTTCCAGCACCGCGACCATCGCCATCAGGACGATACAGCCGATCGCTGCCGCATCCAGCGCTGCGAAGGTGCCCGCCCAGCCGGTGAGGCCGAAAATTGGCGTGCCGTCGGCGATCATCCCCAGACCCAGCTTGGCAAAGCTGTCGCCGATCAGATAGGCGAAGGTGCCTTTAATCCCATCGGCAGCGCCGATCGCTTTTTTCGGTACGAAGCCCACTGCCGCCACGCCGATCAGCAGCTGCGGACCAAACACCAGGAAGCCGAGCGCGAACAGGGATGCGAGGTAAACGTACTGGTTGCTGGCGTGCTGGTAGATGCCGAGGGTGGCGATAATCAACGCCAGCGCGATGCAGGCCACCAGTGCGCGACGGCCGTTGGCGAGGTCGGAGAGCCAGCCCCACAGCAGCGTGCCGACCAGCGCGCCCACTTCGAACAGGGTGAAGCCCTGAATTGCTACTTCTTTAGAAAGCTTCAGCTCCTGGAAAGCATACACGGTTGACCACTGGTCAATGCCGATACGCACCACGTAGAGGAAGATGTTTGAGAAGCAGAGCAGCCAGATCACTTTGTTTTTCAGCACGTACTCAACAAAGATCTGCCATTTGGTCATCTCGTTTTCTTCGGTCTCTTTGTCCTCTTCACTGATCTCCTCGCCGAACAGCTCTTCCGCTTTGCCGAGGCCGTACGATTCCGGGGAGTCGCTGCCGTAGCGCAGGCCGATAAAGCCGACGATCAGGGCGATAATCGACGGGAAGATAAACATACCGATCACATGGCCGTCGAACAGGTAGTTTGCGCCGAACAGCGCTACGCCAGCCGCGCCCGCCCCGCCGAGGTTGTGGGAGATGTTCCACATGCCGAGGTAGGAACCACGCTTGCGGCGCGGGGTCCATTTGGTAATGGTGGAGTAGCTGCACGACCCGCCGGTACTCTGGAAGAAACCGCTCAGGGCGTAGAAGGCGATCATCAGGAACAGGCTAACGGAACCCGCGCCCATGCTGGCGCTGAAGCCGAGCATACAGATGGCGGAGAGGATCAGCATAAACGGCAGGAATTGCTTGGTGTTTTTGCCGTCCGCGTAGTAGGAAACGACGGTCTTGCCCACGCCGTAGGTGATGGAGAAGCCCAGGCCAATCATCCCCAGCTGCGTCATGCTCAGCCCGTAGGTCGAGATCATGTCGTTCTGCGCGATGTTAAAGTTTTTGCGGATCAGGTACATGGTCAGGTAGCCGATGAAGACCACCAGATAGGACTGCATGAACGGTTTGAACCACATCTTGCGCCGCACGTCGAGCGGCAGATCCAGAGTCGGCTTGCGCACCTGGTTTAAGAAGGCCAGCATGGTTGGTTTACTCCTGAGCTGATTTTTGCAGCATTGTAAAAATCAGCCGGGAGAGATGCCTGAGACAGCGTCCAGGTAAAACCGAGAAAATTTCCTAGTTTTGCGCCACTCGGGGTGAAAAGGTGAGGCGCATCACATCACGCTGGCTTCACGCGGGGCCTGCGCATGTAAAAACGGCAGCAGCAGCAGGGCGGAAATGCCCGCCGCGATGGCGATCACCGCGAAGAAGCCACTCCAGTGCCAGATGTCGATGACCCGCGCCAGCGGCCAGCCGGAGAGCGATGCGCCAAGATAGGCAAACAGCCCGACAAAGCCCGTCGCCGCGCCTGCCGCCTCCTTGTGCGAGCACTCCGCCGCCGCCATGCCGATGAGCATCTGCGGGCCAAACACGAAGAAGCCGGTGGTGAAGAAGCACGCCGCCTGCATGACGTAGCTGGCGAACGGCATCAGCCACAGCGAGCCGACGGAGAGCAAGATCCCGGCGGCAAAGATCAGGTTCATCGGGCCGCGGTTGCCGTTGAACAGCTTATCCGAGCCCCAGCCCGCCACCAGCGCGCCGATAAACCCGCCCAGCTCGAACATCGTGACCGCCGAGTTGGCGGTCACGAGGTCCACGCCGAGCGTCTCGGACATGTACAGATTGCCCCAGTCGTTGATGGCCGCGCGCACCACGTAGACCAGCACGTAGCAGAGCGACAGCAGCCAGATGTACGGGTTTTTCAGCACGTATTTGGTGAGGATCTCCCTGCGGGTCAGCCCCGCGCCCTCCTGCTGCTGGGCAATCTCCATCTCGTCGTGCCGCCAGTCGCCCACCGCAGGCAGGCCCACGGTCTGTGGCCTGTCGCGCAGGCGCCAGCAGAGGAACAGCCCGGCGACAATCGCCAGGCCACCCGCAATCATCATCCCCGCGCGCCAGCCGTAGTGCAGCGCCGCGGCACCCACCACCATCGGGATCAGCGCCCCGCCGACGTTGTGCGCGGTGTTCCAGACGGCCCACCAGCCGCCGCGCTCGTTGCGCGAGTACCACGCCGTGAGCAGGCGGGCGCAGACCGGCGCGCCCCAGCCCTGGAAGAAGGCGTTCAGCGCCCACAGCAGGGCAAAGGCCCACAGCGAGGTGGAGAAGCCAAACAGAATATTCACCACGCCGGTGGCGATCAGCCCAACGCCCATGAAATAACGCGCGTTGGAGCGATCGCTGACGATGCCGGAGAAGAACTTCGACAGGCCGTAGGTGATATAAAACAGCGTCGCCAGCAGGCCGATATCGGTGCGGGTCATCACGCCGCTGGCGAGGATTTCCGGCGCGGCGGCGTTGAAGCTTTTACGGGTGAAGTAGAACAGCGCGTAGCCGAGCCAGATGGTAATCAGAATATGACGTCGCCAGTAGCGGTAGCGGGCGTCGATTTCCGCTTTGTTGCTTAATGGGGCTGCGCTGGCTGGGGTTTTAAACATGATGCGTCCTTAACGGCAGGCTGACGCTGACGCGCGTCCCGTGGGTGCAGGAGAGGCTCAGCGTGCCGCCAAGCGCCTTCACCCGCTCGCGCATGCCCGCCAGGCCAAAGCCCTGCTGCCCGGAGCCGGGCGGCAGGCCGCAGCCGTCGTCTTCAATTACCAGCATCAGGCGCTCGTCCTGCTGCCAGCCCTGGATCGTGACCGCGCTGGCGCTGGCGTGTTTGACGATATTGTTCAGCCCTTCCTGACAGACGCGGAACAGGGTTACGCGCTGGCCTTCGCTCAGCGCAGGTTCGCTAATGCGCCAGTCGAGATGGCTGACAATGCCGCGGCTTTCCAGCTCCATCTCGCGCATCAGGGAGCGTACCGCCTGCTCCAGCGACAGGTCGTCGAGCTGGCGCGGCCGCAGCCTGCCGAGCAGGCGTCGCACCGAGTCATAGACTCCCAGCGAAAGCTGTTCAATATGCGCCCCGCCCTGCTTCACGCCTGCGTTTTCTGCCGCCAGGCGCTGGACAATGCCCGCCTGGGTGCGGATGGCGGTGATCGTCTGGCCGATGTCATCGTGCAGCTCGCGGGCGACCTCCTGCCGCACGCTCTCTTCCGTCTCCAGCAGGCGTTCAGCCAGACGCCGGTTGCGCGCCAGCTCGGTCTGCAGGGACTGGTTCAGCTCGCGCAGGCGCTGAATGCCCGCCCCGAGAAGCAGCCCGGTCAGGCTCTGGGCCAGCAGCGAGAGCAGCAGATCCACCGGATGGTCGTGCCAGGTCTGGCTGGCGATCAGCGCGATGGCGTTCATCAGGGTCGCGATCAGCGCCCCCTGCCAGCCGTAGTGCCAGGCCAGGGCGATAATCGGCAGCGCCAGGCAAAACGGCGTGAAGCGTGAAAGCTCGGCGGGCAGACCAAGCTGGAGCCAGAGGCTCACCACGAACAGCAGCAGATACCAGATGAGATGCCGGGCGCGCCAGTTCACCGGTTGGGACACCAGCCCCGGACCAAGCGGCTGCCAGACGGTGCTGGTGAGGTAGTGCCAGATCACGAGGCAGGTGGGTGCCAGCGTCAGGCCACCGGTGAGGGTCAGCAGCAGCGCGTTGAGCATCTCCTTGTCGCCAACCCACGGCAGGGACTGCAGCAGTGCGGCGGCAATCAGCGCCGCCCCCTGGCGCAGCAGCGTGCGCCAGTCGCGCTGGTGACGATAGCGGGAAATCAGGGCAACCGGGAGAAGCGTGAGCAGACTTCCGGTCATCAATAAGGGCAGATGCGCGAGGGCCACTTCCTGCGCCAGCCAGACCAGCAGCAGCCACTCTGCGCCCAGCAAAACGGGCCAGTAGCCGCGCGGGCACTGGAGCATTAACCCCAGACGCAGGCCGAAGGGGAACAGCAGTACCGCCAGCTCAGGACGTTCCACCAGATGCAGGCTGATGCTCCACAGGCAGAACCACGCGGCGGAGAAGATAAAAAAGCTGGCAACGACGGCGATCAGCCGCGAAAAGACGGGACTCATTGCCAGCTGTCGAACATGCGGCGCGCCAGCTCGACGTCGTTGCTGACGTTGAGTTTTTCCATCAGGTTGGCGCGATGGACGTGCACGGTCTTCGGCGACAGATCCAGCTCGGCGGCAATCTCTTTTACCGACATCCCCTGCGCGAGCTTCTCAGCCACCTGACGCTCGCGCCGGGTGAGCGGATCCTGTCGTCCGGCCGCCAGCTTGATGGCGATTTCCGGCGTCAGGTAGCAGCCGCCGGTGGAGACGGTGCGCACGGCGGCAATCAGCTCGTCCGGGCTGCAGCGTTTGGATAGGAACCCCCGCGCGCCCGCGTTGAGCGCCTGCTCGACCAGCGCCGGACTGTCGTGGACCGAGAGCATAATGGTCGCCATTCCTTTCGGCAGCTGGCTTAGCAGCTCCAGCCCGGAGAGATCCGGCATCGAAATGTCGCAGATACAGACCTGCACCCCGCGCCCCGGCAGGCCCGCCAGCGCCTCGCGGCCGGAGCCAAACTCGGCCACGACCTGGAAATCCGGTTCGAGGTTGAGAAGCTGGGCAAAGCCAGAGCGGACGATAAGGTGGTCGTCGATAAGGGCGATGGTGGTCATGTGTGTTCCTGCGGTCTGAAAAAGCCGGATGGCGCTGCGCTTATCCGGCCTACAAGAGCGAAAGACGCTTACCTTAAGCGATCTATTCGAAGAACACCGCAATTTTGTTAAACATGGTGGGATCGGACTGGTTGCGCGCCACGTTGGTGACGTCCTCCAGCTTGTCGATCTGCGCCATCATCTGCTCCAGACGCTGGTCATCGTTGACCAGTAGCCAGATGCGGCTGTGCTCGCTGCCCTGAATCGGCAGACAGAGAATGCCTTCCACGTTAAACGCCCGGCGGGCAAACAGCCCGCAGACGTGGGTCATGACGCCAGGGTGGTTGCGGACGGTGAGTTCCAGAATGACGTTATCATGTTGTTTCTGCATGGCTTATTCTCCCACCATCTCAGTATTTGCCGCACCCGGCGGCACCATCGGATACACTTTTTGTTCAGGGTCGATACGCACGTGGATCAGCGCCGGTCCTGGGCGAGAAATCGCCGCCTGCAGCGCCGCGTGGGCATCCTCTTCCGCGTTCAGATCGCAGGTGTGCAGGCCAAAGCCGGCGGCAATCTGCATAAAGTTAATCATCCCCGGATAGGTCGCCGCAAACACGCCCTGCTTGTAGAACAGGCTCTGCTGCTGGTGCACCAGCCCCAGCGCCTCGTTGTTCATCAGGATGATTTTCACGTCTAACTGGTTTTCGGCCGCGGTCGCCATCTCCTGAATGTTCATCATCAGGCTGCCGTCGCCTGAGAAGCAGATGACCTTGCGGTCCGGATTCGCCAGCGCCGCGCCCACAGCTGCGGGCAGGCCAAAGCCCATGGTGCCGAGGCCGCCGGAGGTCAGCCACTGGCGCGGACGGTTCAGCGGGTAGGCCTGGGCGGTCCACATCTGGTGCTGGCCCACGTCGGTGGTGATAATCGCGCTGTCGTCCACGCAGGCGGCAACGGCGTTGATAAGACCATAGTGGCTCAGCGGGTCGCCTTCAGTTGGGATCGCGCCCGGGAACTCGCGCTGCAGATCGGCCACCAGCTGGCGCCAGTCGGCGCGATCGGTCGCGTCGGTTTGCGGGATCAGCTGCGCCAGCACTTCGGCTACGTCCCCCTGAATCGCCACGTGCGGCTGCTTGATTTTACCCAGCTCGGCGCGGTCGATATCCACGTGAATAATTTTCGCGTTCGGGCAGAACTCCTCGGTTTTGCCAATCGCCCGGTCATCAAAACGTGCGCCCATCACAATCAGCAAATCCGCCTCTTGCAGGATATAGTTGGTGCTGCGCGCGCCGTGCATGCCCAACATCCCCAGGGACAGCGGGTGCGCTTTTGGCAGCATACCCAACGCCATCAGGGTCATGGTGGTCGGCAGGTTGGCTTTTTCCGCAAACTGGCGGATTTCATCCGCAGCGTTAATCGCCCCGCCGCCCAGATAGAGCACCGGGCGTTTGGCGGCGTTAATCATGGCGGCGGCGTCGCGCACGCTCTCAGCGCTGAACTCCGGCGCGGGGGCACGCTCGCCCGGCTCCGGCAGCACGTCGATCTCGATCTCTGCGGTCTGGACATCCTTAGGAATGTCTATCCACACCGGGCCCGGGCGACCGGACTGCGCAATGCGGAACGCATCGCTGATAACCTGAGGAAGCTCGGCGATGTCGCGAACTAAATAGTTATGTTTGGTGATGGGGATAGAGATGCCGTAGGTATCCACTTCCTGGAACGCATCGGTACCGATCATCGAGGACGGCACCTGGCCGGTAATGCAGATCAGCGGAATGGAGTCGAGGCGCGCGTCGGCGATGGCGGTGACCAGGTTGGTTGCGCCCGGCCCGCTGCAGGCCATACAGACCGCCGGTTTACCCTGCGTGCGCGCCATGCCCTGAGCGATGAACCCCGCCCCCTGCTCGTGGCGCGCCAGCACGTGGCGGATCTGCGTGCTTTGGCTTAACGCATCGTACAGCGGCAGCACCGTGCCGCCAGGGATGCCCGCAACCGTGGTGATGCCCTGTCGCTCCAGCAGATGAACGATCAGCTGCGCGCCGGTAAAACGCGTCTTGGTGGATGTTGTGCCCGAACTTGCCATGCTCCAGTCCTTTTCTTCTGAGCCGACTTTCCGGGGAGGGTCCTAAACGAAAAACCCCGCCCGGTTTGCGCCGGCGGGGTTTTGGATTCGTGTGTTGATCCAGTCCCTACGGCGCATTGCCGACGACCACCACCACACGCACGACGACCACTGCGGCTGGTTGCGCAGTTTTTAGTAGGGTCGAAGTGAAGAGGGATGAAGTCATTGGGGACCTGTGTTTGGAATCATTGATGGAATTTATACAAACACAGGTTTTCGGGCGTGACAATGGAAATATTTTCATCTGCGCAAAAATGCGTCAGGGATCACGTTTCGTTTGTTGGGTTTGCTCTCCGTTTTCACCTCTCAAATTTGCCCTAAACGCTATTAGGTTCAGTCACATATTAATTTCTTATGAAAATCTGAAAATAGCGGCTCGAGGGTATTGTCGCAGGCTTTATGTGGTTATGATTTCTTCGAACTTAAGAACAAGTACAAAAATACTAGAGCGTGCCGAGGGATACAGGCGGGTGTTAAGGAAGACAACATGAATAAGTTTTACACAATGCTTTTCGCGGCTTTGCTTTTACTGGCCGGGTGCGACCAGCCCGTAAAAACAGAACCAGCCCCGCCCGGCGGGGGCGGAACCATTGAAGCCATTAACCACACCAGCTGGGCCATCAACCGCTTCAGCGTTAACGGGCAGTCCGGCCTCGATATTATCGGCCCGTATTCGGGTGGCGGTGGAGGATGCTGCTTTGGCGTGAGCGGGCCGTGGACGCCCGGAATGACGGTGCAGGTTGACTGGGAAACGGGGGTCGCGTTTGCCAGCGATGTGCCTGAGATCCCGCAGCCTGATGAACCAGATACCACCGGGATGAACCGGGATGAGCGTTACAAGGCATGGCAGGCTTATTCGGATAAAAAAGAGGAGTGGTACCAAAAAATTAAGGCACTAAATAAAAAACATACTCAAACCGTTCCGGTCCCCGATTACACCGACCAGAAAACCTGCGGCATTACCGTTCATTTCCTGCCCTGTGACCAGGTGAAGGTCACCACCAGCTGTGCTGACTACGGCAGCCCTGATTATCCCGTCAAAGACCCCGTGCATATGGAGAAGCCAAAAGTATGTCCTCAGTGAGTGCAGTATGGCATTCCCGCATTTTGCTGGCTGCAGGCCTGCTGCTGGCCGGGTGCGACCAGCCCGTAAAAACGGAACCAGCCCCGCCCGGCGGGGGCGGAACCATTGAAGCCATTAACCACACCAGCTGGGCCATCAACCGCTTCAGCGTTAACGGGCAGTCCGGCCTCGATATTATCGGCCCGTATTCGGGTGGAGGTGGAGGATGCTGCTTTGGCGTGAGCGGGCCGTGGACGCCCGGAATAACGGTGCAGGTTGACTGGGAAACGGGCGTCGCGTTTGCCAGCGATGTGCCTGAGATCCCGCAGCCTGATGAACCAGATACCACCGGGATGAACCGGGATGAGCGTTACAAGGCATGGCAGGAATATGCAGATAAACGCCGTGAGTGGCGAGCAATAATCAAAGGGTTGAATAAAAAACATACTCAAAGCGTTCCGGTCCCCGATTACACCGGACAAAAAACCTGCGGTATTACCGTTCACTTCCTGCCCTGTGACCAGGTGAAGGTCACCACCAGCTGTGCCGACTACGGCAGCCCTGATTATCCCGTCAAAGACCCCGTGCATATGGAGAAGCCCAAAGTATGTCCAAACTGAACCCTGATAATGTCTGGTACCCTCCTGAGTTTCCGGAAAGAGGTAGATTACCTAGTACTAGATCTCACTTTGGGCAAAACTGCAGGGAACAAGGCCGTCTGGAAACGCAATACCATAACCAGCTTTGCACGGCTGCCAACCGACGCGTCTTGCCTCCCTGCTGTAAAACGCTCCATATCAGCCTTTTCTTTGACGGTACGGGCAACAACCTGAATCATGACCTCTATGAATCGACCCCGCCTCATCCGACCAATATCGCTCGCCTGTTCCGTTCCACCATAGGACAAGGCTATGCAGGGGGAACCGGCGCGCATAACGCAGAGCTGGTCGATCAGGAAGGCGTCGCGCACAACCAGTATTACAAATACTATATTCCCGGCGTGGGGACGCCTTTTCCGGAGGTGCTGGATCTCGACTTCAGTGATGCAGGCCTGAAATACGCAGCTTACGGCGAGGAGCGCATCAACTGGGGTCTGCTTCGGCTGGTAGACGCTCTGCGATGTACGCTTGGGCTTGGCAAGCTGAGCGATGAGGAAAACTGGCACTCCATTCAGGCTATGGCCACCAACTACTCACACTCCAACGTTCACGGAGAATACCTCCGCCACAGAGAGCTTTTCCGGCTGTTAAACGGGTTGGGTAAAACGCTGGAGACCGCGTTAACGCAGCCAACGCCAGGCACCTCTAAGCTGCTGGGAATCAAGCTCTATGTTTACGGTTTCTCGCGCGGAGCGGCCTCGGCCCGGGCCTTTGTTAACTGGCTTAACGCCCTGCTTTCGCCTTCCCGAGCAGGGGCCTTACAACCTTTTTACCTGGCGACAAAACAGGGTGAAATTCCGATTAGCATTGAATTTTTAGGTTTGCTGGATACGGTCGCTTCCGTAGGGATTGCCCATATTGCCCCGGTAGCGGAAGGTCATATGGGCTGGGCCGACGGAACGATGGAATTGCCGGACAATGCGCTGATTAAGCGCTGCGTGCATCTGGTTTCGGCTCACGATCAGCGGTTGTGCTTCCCACTCGATTCAATCTGTCGTGCTGACGGGCGATATCCTGAATATGCCGTAAAGGTGGTTTATCCTGGCATGCACTCTGATATTGGGGGCGGGTACCCACCAGGCGATCAGGGGAAAGCAAATGCTAATGTCGATGATTTCTTATTATCACAGCTTTGTTTAAACGACATATACGCAGCAGCCTTTACTTCAGGTGCCCCATTAAAAGTCCAAAAAGAGTCGCTCCCTGAAGATTTACAAAAAGATTCATGGAGAATTATGCCAGAAGCCCTGGTTGACGAATTTAGTACTGACCCCTTACTAATCCAACGCTTCAACGCCTGGCGCCAGCTCACTCTTGATTTACCTCCTTCCGAAAGTGGCGTTCCCGATGAACAGGCAACCCTCTACTCCCCCGTTCGCGCTCGAGTCAATATCATCGAAGCGCTTGAAAACCAAATAGGCTGGATAACCGCCTGGCGCATCAATCGCTACGCCCAGGAAACATTCCGGAGCCAGCGCTTTTATCACGACGCCGCAGCCAATAATCAAAATCAGGATAACGATCCTGGTAAAAGGGCGGAACGGGAAAGAGAACGCGAAAAACTACAAAAAGATGCAGAAAGAGAGCGAATTAAACAGCTCGGTAGCCATCCGCAGGGTCAGTTTGTCATGCTTAAAACAGGCCCAAAAGACTTTGATGCCTTGCTCGGGCAAACACAGCTTTTACAGGCCGCATTCGAGTTCAAAGAAGACTATCAGGGCGTTTCTCGTACTCAGGCAAAAAGCACAACCTACGCCGTACTCGATTACTTCAAAGGCTTTGTTTTTGCCTTTAACCAGGATGATATTCCCGTTGAGTTTAAAATGATCAAAGAGGCGGGGAAACAACATCTGGAAACACTGTTTCCACCACAAGGGGAACAGAGCAATGCCAATGACCCCTCAGGGCTGACTAGAGCGCTTTTTGATGACCAAATCCATGATTCCCGGGCCTGGTTTATGCACAGCGCGTTGGGCTCGCGCGAACCCTGGGGCAGTTATTTTATCTACCGTATGATCTATTTCGGCGAAGCGACGAGTAAACAGGTAAAGCCACTCTCCATGCTGGGCTATGTTGCAGGCCTGAGTTACCCCATCTCAACGCATGAGGTCCAGTTTCTTATTGAATTGCAAAACACCGGACAAGGGCCATCAGCATCCGTCGAACAACGCATTTCTGTCCTTGATGCCAGCACGGGATATCTGCTGGGGATATTGCAGGATAAAACCCGGCAAATACCCTGCGTTCACTACCCTGCCGCAACCCTGGCAGAGTGTCAAAAAGCGGAGGAAATGGCTTTTGAACAAAAGAGAGCCGCAATACAGTCGTACATTGAAAATATGAATTATTCCGACTAACAGAAAACAAAAAACCCCGCCTAAGCGAGGTTTTTATCAGGGTTTTGCGGTTGGTCGCCGCAGAACACACTGTGTTACGTCAACGCAAAAAGTATACGCGATCGAAGACGAACGCGCAATTCCGGCACGGATTTTGACGTTTTTGAGTATGGATCGCCTTCCAGATTTTGTCCACAAAATACTGTTCATACGTACAGTATTTATCTATACTGAGGGTGTTCGCAGTGAGCGAGGGGGCCGCAGTTTTACCGGCGCAACGAAGTCCTGGCTGAAACGGGTGGTGCCGTCAGTGCCTTAACCCCTGAAGTGAGCACACTGTGTTACGTCAATCCAGGTGCTGGCAACAGGCGGCGGAAAGGTACGCCAGCATCGTGCTCCTTTTAACCAAAAGGAGACGCGTATGAGCGTAGTGGATATGGTGATACTTATCCTCAAACTCATTGTTGCAGTACTGCAACTGCTTGATGCTGTCCTGAAATTCGTTCGGTAATTCAGGTTCAAGTCGCACCTGAGAGGGGCGGGCAACCGCCCCTCTTTAATAACGAGGGAATGCTATGTCGCGTCTGTTAATTGAGCCTGTCACGCCCGACGAGCCGGGGTATATCGCCCTGAAGGCGGAAAGTATCGCACTGAATTTCAACATGCTGCGCAGGCTGGAAGAGAGCTGGCAGCGGGGTGAGAACCGCTTTAACGCGCCGGGTGAAAAGCTGCTGGGGGCGTTTCTCAACGGCAAGCTGGTTGGCGTGTGCGGTCTGAATCGCGATCCGTTCAGCCAGCAGCCGCGCGCCGGGCGTATTCGCCATCTCTACGTCAGCGAGAAGTGCCGTGGGCTGGGGATTGGCAAGCAGCTTTTGACCGTGGTGATGGCCGATGCCAGCATCTGGTTCGATTTCCTCAATACCCATGCACCGGACGCTGCCTACGGGTTTTATCGCCGGGCAGGTTTTACGCTGGTCTCGGACGAACCGCGGGTGACGCACCGCCTTTTTTGTGCGGTATAACCGGCTGGCGGCTTCAGGGCGTGAATGTTACAGTTGAGTGACAATTCACCACCCGACACGCCATGACCCTCACCGTATTCTGCATTTTACTCTTCGCCGCGCTGCTGCATGCCAGCTGGAACGCCATCGTCAAAGCCGGAACGGACAAGCTTTATTCTGCAATCAGCGTCAGCGGCTCCGCCACGCTGATTGCCCTGGTGCTGCTCCCCTTCTCTCCACAGCCCTCTGCCGCAAGCTGGCCGTTTTTGATCGTCTCCTGCGCCTTACAGGTGGTCTACACCGTGCTGGTCGCGAAGACCTATCAGGT
This sequence comes from Enterobacter sp. CFEC122, assembly GCF_052983755.1. Classification (NCBI taxonomy): domain Bacteria; kingdom Pseudomonadati; phylum Pseudomonadota; class Gammaproteobacteria; order Enterobacterales; family Enterobacteriaceae; genus Enterobacter; species Enterobacter sp. CFEC122. The sequence continues at coordinate 61,237 of NZ_JBRIQR010000014.1, forward strand.
TTCCGATATGAGCCAGACCTACCCGCTGATGCGCGGCACCGCCCCGCTGCTGGTGGCGCTGATCAGCGTGCTGGCGCTCGGCGATCGTCTCTCCTGGCTCGCCTGGTCCGGCATCGGGGTAATTTGCCTGTCGATTCTGGCGATGGCAATGAACGGGCGCATGCAGTCACGCAAGGGGATCTGGCTGGCGCTGCTGAACGCCTGCTTTATTGCGGGATATACGCTGGTGGACGGCACCGGCGTGCGGCTGTCGGAGACCGCGCTGGGCTATACGCTGTGGACCTTCTTTATGAACGGCTTCTGCCTGCTCGGCTGGGCGATGGTCGCGCGTCGGCGCGAGGCGTCCGGCTACCTGCGTCTGCACTGGAAAAAGGGGCTGCTTGGCGGGGTGGGGACCATGGGCTCTTACGGTCTGGCGCTGTGGGCGATGACGCAGGCGCCGCTGGCGGTGGTCGCGGCGCTGCGTGAAACCTCCATACTCTTTGGCGCGCTGATCGCTTTTTTGCTTTTAAAAGAGAAGGTTGCGGGCCTGCGCATCGCGGCGGCGCTGGGTATCGCCGGCGGCGCTATTCTGCTGCGCCTGGCGTAAAGCACTGGCAACATTAGTTGCCGTTATTGTTTACAAATCCTGCCTTTACCGGTTTTTTCATTCACCGCGACAATGCTTAAATTGTCATCTCTCTGTGGTAGATTCCTCGCGCATTTATGGGAATGCGCAGTCACTTATTCTTCATTTTTCTCTTTTGGCAAAAGTATTCAGCGACATGAAAAAGCAACGGAACGTTAACTTATTGTTGATGCTGGTGTTACTGGTGGCCGTCGGTCAGATGGCGCAAACCATCTACATTCCGGCGATTGCCGACATGGCAAAGGAATTGAACGTCCGCGAGGGCGCGGTACAGAGCGTAATGGCGGCCTACCTGCTGACCTATGGCGTTTCGCAGCTCTTCTACGGCCCGCTCTCTGACCGCGTCGGGCGTCGCCCGGTGATCCTGGTGGGCATGAGTATTTTCATGGTGGCGACGGTGATTGCCATTACTACCCATAGCCTGACCGTACTGATTGCCGCCAGCGCCCTGCAGGGCGTTGGGACCGGCGTTGGCGGGGTGATGGCGCGAACCTTACCGCGCGATATGTATCAGGGTACCCAGCTGCGCCATGCCAACAGCCTGTTGAATATGGGGATTCTGGTCAGCCCGCTGCTGGCCCCGCTGATCGGCGGCCTGCTGGACACGATGTGGTCCTGGCGCGCCTGCTACGCCTTCCTGCTGGTGCTGTGCATCATTGTCACCTTCAGCATGGCGCGCTGGATGCCGGAAACGCGTCCGCAGGACGCGCCGCGCACGAAGCTGATCGCCAGCTATAAAACGCTGTTCGGCAACGGCGCGTTTACCTGCTACCTGCTGATGCTCATCGGCGGCCTGGCGGGCATCGCGGTGTTCGAAGCCTGCTCCGGCGTGCTGCTGGGCGCGGGGCTGGGCCTGAGCAGCATGGTGGTGAGCATTCTGTTTATTCTGCCGATCCCGGCGGCGTTCTTCGGTGCGTGGTTTGCCGGACGACCAAACAAGCGCTTTTCCACCCTGATGTGGCAGTCGGTGATCAGCTGTCTGCTGGCGGGTCTGATGATGTGGATCCCGGGGCTGTTTGGCGTGATGACCGTCTGGACGCTGCTCATCCCGGCGGCGCTGTTCTTCTTCGGCGCGGGGATGCTGTTCCCGCTCGCAACCAGCGGCGCGATGGAGCCGTTCCCGTTCCTTGCAGGTACGGCGGGCGCGCTGGTGGGCGGTTTGCAGAACATCGGTTCTGGTGCGCTGGCCTGGCTCTCGGCGATGATGCCGCAGACCGGGCAGGCTAGTTTGGGCCTGCTGATGACGCTGATGGGGCTGCTGATTTTACTGTGCTGGCTGCCGCTGGCGTCGCGTGTCCCGCATCACGAGCAGCCGGTTTAACCGCATGATGGCCCGGCTTCTCGCCGGGCTTTTCACAGACGGGCGCAATCATCGCCTGCAATAACGGCTCTGGCGCTGGCCGCCAGGCGCCCTCTTCCCCGTCGTAAAACTGGAAATCCGCGTTAAGCGCATACGGGATTTTGGCCTTTTGCAGCTCGCAGGCCATAAAGGTGGCGAACGCGACTTGCGAGGCGGTTGGCGTAAAGCGGCTTGATTCTCCCACGCCCCAGCCCCCGACCCAGCTAACGTGCCCGGTTTTTTGCTGCCAGTGCAGCGCGGCATTGATGCGGTTACGGATGGCCGCTTTCTCTGCCGCCGTGCCGGACGTCCACGGGTATTTGCCGCCATTTTTCAGCGGCCCCCACGGGAAAATATGCCACTCCGCCAGCAGATAGGTTTGGCTGTGCGCGGGCAGCTTCAGGCTGGATAACTCCTCCGGCGCGGCACGCAGGCGTGGCGCAATGAAGATCATGCGCTGCGGGTCGATGTCGTGGATCGCTTTGATGGTTTTTTCATAGACACGGTTTAGCGACGCCAGATTGTGGTTAAGCTTGTCGGCAGGCTCATAAATGAGATCAAAACCCAGCAGCGGGTAGCTTTGACCGAAATAGTGCGCCACGGCAATCCACCAGTTGACCGTCTCTTTCTCGTTATCGGCTTTCGGGTCGTTTTTATATTCATCAGCCTGATACGCGACTATCGGGATCACGCCATACTGCTCACAGGCTTCTACCAGCTTGCGCAGGTGGATCAGCCGAGCTTCCGTCGGCTCGTCGGCCACGCGGATGCGCACGTGGGTAATGCCTTTAGCCCGAAAATCGCGGACCACCAGCGGGTCGAATTCGCGTATGCCGCGCTCGGTGCGCGCCCAGTCCACATCCATACCGACGCCAAGCTGCTGCGCATAACGGGCAGCCGTCAGCGGCGGCTCAGCGGCAATGGCCCAGCCGGAAGAGATCAGTAACGCGGTCGCTATAAGAGGCTTTAACACGGTTTACCCTGGATAAATCGAAAGCATTACCTGTATTTAGCATGCTTTTTCACATTTGGTGTAGCGCGAAAGCGTAATAATTCTTCAACCTGCCAGTTCTCTCAGCCAGCCGATAAAGGCGTCTATTTTCGGCCACTGTCGGCCCGAAAGCGTCGAGACATAGTAGTGCTGATGGCATTTCAGGGTCTTGTCACCAAACGGGGCGATCAGTTCGCCCCGTTCAAGCCGTTTTTGCACCAGCCGCTTTCTCCCCATCGCGACGCCGACGTGGTTGATGGCCGCAATAATCGCTAAGTCGGAACGATCGAAACCAATACCCGACGATGGCGGCATATTCACCGCAAAGTGCTGCGCCCAGCTCAGCCACTCATCCGTACCGGAATCATTGCTCCAGGCCTGACGGTCGTGCAGCAGCGTGCAGTGGCTAAGGTTATCGGGGTTTTTCAACAGCTCATGCTCGCGGGCATACTGCGGCGAGCAGACGGGCAAAATCTCTTCGTCCATCAGGAAGTGATGAGACAGATGGTTTGGCGGCGTATCGTCGAAATAGAGCGCCAGATCGACGCCCGTTCGCTGCATATTGACGTAATCATTGCCGGTCAGGACGGTGAGCGAAATCGACGGATAGCGGCGGGTAAAGTCACCCAGCATGGGTACCAGCCAGCACTGAGCGATCGACGGCCGGGAGTAGACCGTCAGCGTGCCGGACAGCGCCTGGTTTTTGATGTCCAGGATCTCCTGATTCAGGGTGTCGAGGGACGATTTTAGCGTCCAGTAAACGCGCTTTCCCTCCTGCGTCAGCTCAACTTTACGGTGCGAGCGGACAAACAGCTGAATACCGAGCTCTTCTTCGAGCAGGTTGATGCGGTGGCTCACCGCGCTGGGGCTGAGCGACAGCTCCTCCGCCGCCAGCGCGAAGGATTCATGCCGGGCCGCCACTTCAAAGGTGTACATTTTCGACAGCTGCCAGCCGTTGAGCAGCCGGTTTCTGGCTTCATTTGCATCGGTCATCACAATTCTCACGCGTGTTTTCTGCGCCCAGCATACCGTTCATGGGTGAATTTATGTGAACCTAATGCGGATTAAGTGCGTTTTTTAGAGCGCAGTCACTCAGTTGATTCAATCTGGCTCACCTGAACGCCAATTTATATCGTTTGTCAGCCCACGCCGCTTTTTCGTCCAATACCCCCAGATGACATAAGGGTGAGGTGAGATATGGGATCTCAGGTCTGGGTTGTGGCAACGCTGCTGGTCAGCATTGTGTTGATTGTTTTAACCATCGTAAAACTGAAGTTTCACCCGTTCCTCGCGCTGCTGCTGGCGAGCTTTTTCGTCGGCGCAATGATGGGAATGAGCCCGCTGGATATGGTAAACGCCATTGAGAGCGGGATTGGCGGCACGCTGGGCTTCCTGGCGGCCGTGATTGGTCTGGGCACCATTCTCGGCAAGATGATGGAGGTTTCCGGCGCTGCAGAGCGCATCGGGATCGCCCTGCAGCGCTGCCGCTGGCTGTCAGCAGACGTGATTATGGTGCTGGTGGGCCTGATCTGCGGCATTACGCTGTTCGTGGAAGTGGGCGTGGTCCTGCTGATCCCGCTGGCGTTTTCCATCGCCAAAAAGACCCACACGTCGCTGCTCAAGCTGGCCATTCCGCTCTGTACCGCGCTGATGGCGGTGCACTGCGTGGTGCCGCCGCATCCGGCGGCGCTGTTTGTGACCAATAAATTAGGGGCGGACGTTGGGACGGTAATCGTCTACGGCCTGCTGGTGGGCCTGATGGCCTCTCTGGTCGGCGGCCCGCTGTTCCTGAAGCTGCTCGGCAATCGTCTGCCGTTTAAACCGGTTCCGGCAGAATTTTCAGACCTGAAGGTGCGGGAGGAGCATACCCTGCCGTCGCTGGGCGCCACGCTGTTTACGGTGCTGCTGCCGATTGCCCTGATGCTGGTGAAGACCATCGCCGAACTGAATATGGCAAAAGACGGCACGCTGTATACGCTGCTGGAGTTTATCGGCAACCCGATCACCGCCATGTTTATCGCCGTGTTTGTCGCCTACTACCTGCTGGGCATCCGCCAGCACATGGGCATGGGCGCGATGCTGACGCACACCGAGCACGGCTTTGGCTCTATCGCCAACATTTTGCTGATTATCGGCGCGGGCGGCGCGTTCAACGCCATCCTGAAAACCAGCGGACTGGCGGACTCGCTGGCGCAAATTCTCTCGAACCTGCACATGCACCCTATCCTGCTCGCCTGGCTGGTGGCGCTGGTGCTGCATGCCGCCGTAGGCTCCGCCACGGTCGCGATGATGGGCGCCACGGCCATCGTCGCGCCGATGCTGCCGCTCTACCCGAACGTCAGCCCGGAGATCATCACCATTGCCATCGGTTCCGGCGCCATTGGCTGCACGATCGTGACCGATTCCCTCTTCTGGCTGGTGAAGCAATACTGCGGCGCGACCCTGAATGAGACCTTCAAATACTATACGACGGCGACGTTTATCGCCTCGGTGCTTGCACTTGGCGGCACATTCCTGCTTTCTTTCATTATCTGAGCGCGAAGAGACGTATTATGGAAAACGCAACTATCACCACTTTAACCGCACAGTTTCCTCTGGTTGAGGATCTGATTGCCCTGAAAGAAACCACCTGGCTTAACCCGAACACCACCACGCTTGAAGAAGGGCTGCCCTATGTCGGGCTGACCAAAGCCAACGTGGACGATGCGCATGCGCGCCTCAACCGCTTCGCGCCATATCTGGCGAAAGCCTTCCCGGAGACGGCCGCAACGGGTGGGATTATTGAATCCGAACTGGTCGCCATTCCGGCAATGCGGGCGCGGCTGGAGAAAGAATCTGGCAAATCCATTCCCGGCACGCTGCTGCTGAAAAAAGACAGCCATCTGCCGATTTCCGGCTCGATTAAAGCGCGCGGCGGTATCTATGAGGTGCTGACCCACGCGGAAAAACTGGCGCTGGACGCCGGGTTGCTGAGCGTTGAAGACGACTACAGCATCCTGCTGGAGCCGCGCTTTAAGGACTTCTTCAGCCAGTACAGCATTGCGGTAGGCTCAACCGGCAACCTGGGGATGTCCATCGGCATCATGAGCGCCCGCATCGGCTTTAAGGTGACGGTACATATGTCCGCCGACGCCCGCGAGTGGAAAAAAGCCAAACTGCGCAGCCACGGCGTCATCGTCGTGGAATATGAGCAGGATTACGGCGTGGCGGTGGAGCAGGGACGCAAAGCGGCGGAAAGCGATCCGAACTGCTTCTTCATTGACGATGAAAATTCCCGCACCCTGTTCCTGGGCTACGCGGTGGCGGGCGAGCGCCTGAAGGCACAGTTTGCCGCTCAGGGCCGCGTGGTGGATGCCGATCATCCGCTGTACGTCTACCTGCCGTGCGGCGTCGGCGGCGGCCCCGGCGGCGTGGCGTTTGGCCTGAAGCTGGCCTTTGGCGATAACGTCCACTGCTTCTTCGCGGAGCCAACGCACTCCCCGTGCATGCTGCTGGGCGTCTACACCGGCCTGCACGACGAGATTGCCGTGCAGGATCTGGGCATTGATAACGTGACGGCGGCGGACGGCCTGGCGGTAGGACGCGCCTCCGGCTTCGTGGGCCGCGCGATGGAGCGCCTGCTTGACGGGTTCTATACGCTTTCCGACCAAAGCATGTACGACATGCTCGGCTGGCTGGCGCAGGAGGAAGGCATTCGGCTGGAACCGTCGGCGCTGGCGGGCATGGCCGGACCGCTGCGCGTGCCTTCAGATGCCAGCGTTACCCACCTGGTGTGGGCGACCGGCGGCGGCATGGTGCCGGAAGACGAGATGGCGAAGTATCTGGCTAAAGGGCAGTAATTCTGCCGGGTGGCGGCTACGCCTTACCCGGCCTACGGTTCGCGGCAGTTGTAGGCCCGGTAAGGCGTAGCCGCCACCGGGCTTTAAAAGCTCACAATTTGCTGAATGTGAGTCACTGCGAAGAGTAAAGACAGCGACAGCACGGCCAGGGCGATGAGGAACTTATCCCGCACCGCCTTCGGCTGCACAAAGTCGTCCTGCGCTACGTCCATCAGGTTACGGCTGCGGGTATAGCGCCATAAAACGATTGCCACCAGCGCCAGCACAACAAGCGAGATCCAGAACGGCACCCCGGTGCGGTGCCAGTTGTGCTTAATCGCCAGGGCGATCAGCGCGCCATACCCCAGCAGCGTGCGCAGCCAGGCGAGTGACGTCCGCTCCGGCTGCAGACCGGGGTCCGCTTCGCGTCGCGCTTTGCGGCTATCCGCCATAGAACACCAGCACCATCACCACGCCCGCCACCGCCAGCAAAATCGCGCTGATGATGAGTAACCCACGCGTATAGGGCAGATCCTGCTTCAGACGCATCGCCTTCTCATTGCGCAGCCAGCGCAGGTAGCCGTAAATCGCCAGCACGCCAGCGAACAGGCACAGCAGCAGCGCCAGCACCTCGCGAATCAACGGCGTGGCGAAATCAGGCGCGAGCTGGTCGAGCCCCACCCCGGCGGCAAGAAACCCCAGCGCGGTGCGGATCCACGCTAAATACGTGCGTTCATTAGCCAGCGAGAAGCGGTAGTCCGGCGCTTCGCCGAGGCGGGAAATTTTCATGAAGGTTCCTTGTCGAGCTACGGGCAGGCTTCAGCATAGCGTAAATCAACAAGGACAAGGAGACCGGCATCGGGCGATGCCGGTCAGGACGATCAGTGCAGCTCTGGCCAGTAATCCTTGTTCGCCTCGATCAGGTCATCCAGAATCGCTTTCGCGACGGACGCGCTCGGCACGGTTTTCGACAGGGTAATCGCCTGCCAGAGTTTCTGGTACGAGCGCTGCTCCCAGGCATCCACCACCAGTTTTTCCACCGCTACCTGCTGGCTCATCAGCCCTTTCTGGAAGTGCGGAATATCGCCCACCGTGAGCGGCTCCGGTCCGTTATGGCCCACCAGGCAAGGAATCTCCACCATCGCATCGGCATCAAAGTTATGGATGGCCCCGTTGTTTGGCACAATCAGCAGCATGCGTTCCTGGGTATTAAAGGCAATCGCGGTTGCCAGATCGACGATGTACGACGCGTGTTCGTCGATTTCCAGCTCACCGGCGGAGGATTTGCCCGCCTCGATAATCGCCCGGCATGAACTGAATACATGCTTCTCACGGTGGTCCATGACCTCATTGGCGCGGGTGCGGTCCGGGTTGGAATGCGCGACCACGTAGTCCGGGAACAGGTAATACTTCAGATAGGTGTTCGGCATGGTGTCCGGATCCAGCGCCTGCACGTCTTTGGCTTTGGCGAAGGTATCGTTCCAGCTCGCTTCGGTGTGCGCATCGTCAGACGGCGGTACATAGCCGTTTTTCGCCACGTATTCGCGCAGTTTCGGCATCAGATCGTTGCCGTTAAGATCTTCAATCGACGTCCACCAGCCGAAGTGGTTCAGGCCATAGTAGCGCACGCGCATCTCTTTGCGGTCTTTCAGGCCGACAATCTGCGCCATGCGCCCTTCAATACCGATCGGCATATCGCAGATGTTGAGAATTTTGGCGTTCGGACGCAGGCGGCGCGTGGCCTCCGCAACAATCGCCGCCGGGTTGGAGTAGTTCAGCATCCACGCGTTCGGAGAGTACTGCTCCATGTAATCCACCAGCTCCAGCACGCCGCCAATAGAGCGCATGCCGTAGGCGATCCCGCCCGGGCCGCAGGTTTCCTGGCCCAGCACGCCGTGGCGCAGCGGGATTTTTTCATCTTTTTCACGCATTGGGTATTTACCCACGCGGATATGCGCCATCACGAAATCCACATCGGTAAACGCCGCTTTCGGATCGGTGGTGTAGCTGAATTCAATTTCCGGCGCCTGCTCCTTAAGGATGATTTTGCACGCTTCGGCGATGGTCTCCTGACGCGCGCCGTCGTTGTCATAGAACTTCAGGGCGCGCAGCGGGAAACGGTCACGGTTGGCTAACAGCATCAGGACGATACCAGGCGTGAAGGTGCTGCCGCCGCCTGCAATGACAACTGAGAATTTTTTCATGATATAGCCTCTGTCAGGGTGGTTTGTTCATTCGTTAAGGGGGTTTTCATCAGCGATTCCAGCTGGTCGCGCACCTGAGGAACGTGCAGGCCGACAATCACCTGAATGCCGTTGCCGCGTCGCACCACGCCGTGGGCGCCGAGGGCTTTGAAGACGTCATCGCTTTGCGTTTTCGCCATATCGACCAGGGCGATGCGCAGGCGGGTGGCGCAGTTGTTGATGCTGTCGATGTTGGCCGCGCCGCCCAGCGCCTGCAGGAACCCGGCAGCCTGCCCGACCTGCTGGCTGGCCGCCGCCGGGACGGTGATTAGCCCGCGCGCCGCCTTATAGTCGGCCTTGCTGTAGAGCTTGATTTCGCTCTCTTCCCGGCCCGGGGTTTTCAGGTTCAGACGCGCAATCAGCGTTTTGAAGACCACGAAGTAAACTCCGGTAAAGCAGACGCCAATGCCGATCTGGGTGAACACCGTCGAGGCGTGGTTGTGGAACATCGGGATCCAGTTTTGCGGCAGGAACTGGTCCAGCAGGCCGCCGCCCATGTTCCCGACCACGCCGAAGGTGTACATCACCGTTGCCATGGTGGCCGCCAGCACGGCGTGAACGGCAAACAGCAGCGGCGAGATAAACAGGAAGGTAAATTCGAGCGGTTCGGTAATACCCACCAGCACCGCGGTAAGCGTGGCCGGGACCAGCAGCCCCGCGACCTTGACGCGGTTTTCCGGCGACGCGGTGTACCAGATCGCCAGCGCAATCCCGACCGAGCCAAACACTTTGGAGTTGCCGTGCAGCGCGAACCCGCCTTCCGGGAAGAGGGTTTTCAGCGGCAGGGTGCTCTGGCTGAATTCCTGCAGGTGCTGCGCCCAGTAGACCTGAATCCCCCCTTCCACCGCCGCCGGGCCAAAGATGAACGGACCGTAGACGAAGTGGTGCAATCCGGTTGGGATCAGAATGCGTTCCAGGAAGGTATAGACCCATACGCCCAGCGCACCGGCAGAACGCAGGAACGCCTGCAGGGACTCAATGCCCATCTGCACTTTCGGCCAGCCCAGCAGCGTCAGCCAGGCGCAGGGGATCATGACGAAGAACGCGAGGATAACGACAAACGAGCTGCCCTGGAAAATCCCCAGAAACACCGGCAGCGGCTTGTCAAAATAGCGGTTGTGGATGGCGGTGACGATGCCTGAAATCACGATGGCACCGATGATGCTGGTATCGAGCGTTTTGATGCCAGCAATCATCGCCAGCCCGCTACCGGCCGTTGGTTCGGCGGAGAAGTCGACGCCAAAGAAGTGGCCCCAGGTCATCCCCATCGCGTTGATGAAGTAGTTCCAGGTCAGGAAGCTAATCAGCACTGCCAGGCAGGCGCGGCCCTGGGCCTGCTTCGCCAGGCCAATCGGCAGGCCGACGGCAAAAATCAGCGGCATATTGCGGAACACCGCCCAGCCGCCCTCTTCAATGATGTGAACAATCTGCGCGAAAAGATGATCGGGGGCCGTTAAGGCTTCGCCGACAAACAGCGGGTTGCGAAGCATGATGGCGATTCCCACCACGATCCCGGCGAACGGAAACAGCAACACCGGGGTAAACATGGCACCGCCAAAACGTTGTATTTGACTGAGCATTTTTAAATCCTCATGAAACAACCTGTAGGGGTAGAGGCCTTTATGGTTTTTTGCTGGCCTGAGGTGAGCATAAGAACTTACTGATGCGTGAACATGGCGTGCCGCTGCGATTCGTGATCGCATTCATGGTTTTATTTTGACCAATCAGGTCTACTTTTTACGGTAAATATGGACATGTCAGGACGCCATCCACGCCCTGATAAGGGCAGAGAGGTCTACTGGTGATCTACAAATCCATTGCTGACAGATTGCGGCTGCGGCTGAATTCATCGGACTACAACATCGGCAGTCCGCTGCCGGGCGAGAAAGCGCTGGCGCAGGAGTTCGGCGTGGCGCGAATGACCATCCGCAAGGCGCTGGATCTGCTGGTGAGCTGGGGGCTGGTTGAACGGCGGCACGGCAGCGGCACGTTTGTGTCACGCAAAGACGTTCACCACGAAACCACCAACCTGACCGGGCTGGTGGAGGTGCTGCGTCAGCAGGGAAAAGAGGTGCAGAGCAAGGTGCTGCAGTTCGAAGTGATGCCCGCCCCGCCCGCCATCGCCAGCCAGCTGCGGATTCAGGTGGATGAGCGGATCTACTTTTCCCGGCGGGTGCGCTACGTGGACGGAAAGCCGCTGATGCTGGAGGACAGTTTTATGCCGGTGAAGCTGTTTCGCAATCTGTCGCTGGCGCATCTTGAAGGGTCAAAGTTTGATTACATCGAGAAGGAGTGCGGGATCACCATCAGCGGCAACTACGAGAGCCTGACGCCGGTGCTGGCCGATAAGCAGCTGGCGGGTTATATGAATCTGCCGGAACAGACACCGCTGTTGCGTATCACCTCCCTTTCCTACAGCGACAGCGGCGAGTTCCTCAACTATTCCGTGATGTTCCGAAATACCAGTGATTACCAGGTGGACTACCATCTGCGGCGCATCCACCCGGAAGATTTACTAGCTCATCCCCCAGAACAGCACCGCCAGTAGCTGCGGGGTAATGATGCGCAGGAACATCACCAGCGGGTAGACGGTGGCATAGGAGAGCGCGGCCGCGCCGCTGGTGGTGTGCAGGTTATTGGCAAAGGCCAGCGCGGGCGGATCGGTCATGGAACCCGCCAGCATGCCGCACAGCGTCAGGTAGTTCATTTTGGCGAACATCCGCGCCAGTATGCCCACCGTCAGCAGCGGGATCGCCGTGATAAAGATGCCGTAGCCGACCCAGCTCATCCCTTCACCCTTGACCAGGGTGTCGACGAAATCCCCGCCGGACTTCAGCCCGACCACCGCCAGGAACAGCACGATGCCCAGCTCGCGCAGCGCCAGGTTGGCGCTCGGCGGCATAAACCAGTAGAGCTTACCGATGCAGCCGATACGCCCGAGGATCAGCGCCATAATCAGCGGCCCGCCCGCCAGGCCCAGCTTGAGCGCCACCGGGAAGCCCGGCACGTACAGCGGGATGGAGCCGAGCAGCACGCCGAGCCCGATACCGATGAATACCGGTAGCATCTGCACCTGCTGCAGTTTCTGCTGGGCGTTACCCACCATATCCGCGACGGCGTCGATGGAAGACGGGCGCCCAACCAGGTTGAGGATATCCCCGAACTGCAGGCTGGCCTCCGGGCTGGCGACCAGCTCGACACCCGCACGGTTAAGGCGGGAGATCACGACGTCATAACGCTCTTTTACCTGCAGATCGCGTATTTTTTTGCCAAGGACGTGCTCGTTGGTCACCACAACGCGTTCCACCCGCATATCGGTGCCGCGCGTGGAGAGCGAGGTATCCACTTCCTGACCAATCACCAGACGGGCATTGTTCAAATCGCCAGGCTGGCCCACCAGGTGCAGCAGATCGCCTTGCTGAATAATGGTGCCGGGGGCAGGCACCATCAGCATATCGTCGCGCTTAAGGCGGGAGCAGATAATATTGGCGCTGTTCAGGATCGGCACGTCCTGAATCGCCATATTGTTCAGGTTGGGGTTATCGACCCGAATGTTGATGGTTTTGATCGGCATATGGCCGTTGGTGAGCGTGGTTTCGTGGTCCTTCGCCTCTTTATCGACATTAATGCGAAACAGGACGCGGACCAGCCACATGGAGAGCAGAATGCCGCAAATACCAAACGGATAGGCCATGGCGTAGCTCATCCCCATCTGGTCGACGATGCCGGATTCGATGCCCAAATCGCGCAGGATTTGCTGCCCCGCGCCGAGCGCAGGCGTGTTGGTGACCGCCCCGGAGAAAATGCCCAGCACCACGGGCAGCGGGATAGCAAAGATTTTATGTAGAATGGCGGTGACCAGCCCGCCCATCACCACAATGCCGAGAGCAAACAGGTTGAGCCGCAATCCGGAGACACGAAGAGAGGCGAAAAAACCCGGTCCCACCTGAATCCCGATGGTATAAACGAACAGGATCAGGCCGAACTCCTGGGTAAAGTGGAGCATTTCGGCGCTCAGCACCAGCCCGAGCTGGTCGGCAAAGTGGCCGACAAAAATGCCGCCAAACAGCACCCCGCCTATCCCAAACCCGACGCCGCGGATTTTGATATTCCCTATCCACAGGCCAACAACAGCGACCAGGGCCAACACGCTGACGGTTAACGCGATATCACTCATGATCCACTTCCTTGGCATAACCTTAGTTATGCTAAGGATTCTCTCAGAGCCGTGGGCGGTTGTATGGGCGATGGCGCACAAAAAAGCCCTGCCGGGGCAGGGCCTTGTGCGGTCTGTGAGCAGTGTCGGGTGGCGGCTGCGCCTTACCCGACCTACAGGTTCGGCGGGCTTGTTAGCTGTTTAACGCCGGCCGGTCGCTAATGGCGATACGCTGTGGCGCGATGGCTTCCGGCACGTTACGGGTCAGGTCAATATGCAGCAGCCCGTTGGTAAACGTTGCGCCGGAGACGTCCATATGGTCTGCCAGGGTAAAGCTCAGGCTAAACGGCTGATTAACCAGCCCCTGATGCAGCCATTTGGTCTCGGTCTCTTGTTTCTCCGGCGTACCTTTCACGGTCAGACGCGTGCCTTCGAGCTGGATATCCAGATCCTCCTGACGGAAGCCGGCCAGCGCCAGGGTGATGCGATAGTGGTTATCGTCGCTTTTTTCGATGTTGTACGGCGGAAACGTCTGTTGCTCAGCGGTGTTTTGCAGGGCATTAGCCAGTTTGTCAAAACCAATCCACTGACGAAGTAAGGGGGATAAATCGTAGTTACGCATACTAAATCTCCTTCTGAGAAGCGAGTTCGGCACAGTTTAATTTTGTGCGCAGTTGTTCCTGCAAATCCTGATGGATTCGCATATGCTCCCGTTACGGCAAGCAGGTCTGGGTGGGCCGCTCGCGCGACCCGCATAATTAGTTAATTTCGATACGACGCGGTTTTTTCTCTTCCGGAATCACACGTTCCAGTTCGATAAACAGCAGGCCGTTGACCAGGTTCGCGCCTTTCACGTGAATGTTCTCAGCTAACTGGAACTTGCGTTCAAAGTTGCGCTCAGCGATGCCCTGGTAAAGGTAGGTACGTTCTTTCTGCTCGGCCGTATGGGAACCTTTCACCACCAGCAGGTTGTCCTGCGCGGTGATCTCCAGTTCGTTTTCTGCAAAACCGGCGACGGCAATGGCGATGCGGTAGTGGTTTTCGTCAACCAGCTCAACATTGTATGGAGGGTAGCCGTTGCTCTGGCTTTGGTTATTTTCTAAATGGTTAAACAGGCGGTCAAAACCAATTGCAGAACGGTACAGCGGAGAAAGATCGAAGTTACGCATAAATAAAACTCCTGAAATCAGCGAGAAAAGTAAGCCTTCCACCATGGACAGGCCTTTACGCCCCCCGAACACCCATCAGGCGAGTTCGTTATCGGGTCGTATTCTTAAAATGGGTCTGCAACCGGGCTTTTCAAGCATGACAACTGCACTTTTTTTTGCACTTTCCTGCATCTCGCATAGACTGGGACAACAGCACAAAGGGTTAAATTGCGATGGCTGCCACAGTGCGGGGTTATCGGGCTATCCATTTTGGATAAGGCTCGCTATAACCCTGAGTTGCAGGTCTATGCAGTGCCATTAACGATGACTGAGTGATGATGAAAAATGTTCTGATAAAGCTGACGACGTTCAGCGGGGTAGTTTTACTTTGCGGGTGTTCGAGCGTGATGTCTCACACCGGCGGTAAAGAAGGAACATATCCGGGGACGCGCGCCAGCGCGGCGATGATCTCCGATGACGATACAAACTGGGGCACCAAATCCCTGGTTATCCTGGATATGCCGTTTACGGCTGCGGCGGACACGCTTCTGCTGCCGTGGGATTTATTCCGTAAGGACGACTCCGTGCGCTCACGGGTAGAGAAAAGCGAGCAGGAAAATCTGGCGACAAACGCCGTCATTCCGCCCGCAGAGATGCCGCCGCGCTAGTTCTGCGCGGTTTCCGCTAACCAGAGCTGACGGAAACCGTCCGTCTCTTCCATCCACGCAATAAAGCGCCCGTCCGGGGAAAATACGACGGCATCCGCATACGGCGGATTGCCGTGATCGGACGTCAAAAACGTCACCTGTCCGGTCTGCGCGTCACAGCAGGCGATCCGGTTTTCGAGCACAAACCCCAGCCGATCACCCGCCGGATGCCAGTTAAACGCAGACTGAATATCGCTCCCGTTACGCGTCAGCTGGCGCGGCTCGCCGCCTTCAGGTGAGATCAGCCACAGCTGCACAATGCCGTTATCGTCGCGCATCAGAAACGCGACCTGTGTCCCCTCCGGGTTGCTGCGAACCCAGTGACGCGGCTCGTTCACTAGGCCCGGATAGTCCCTTTGATGCGTAAAGGTCAAACGACGCTGCTTCACCCCAGCAGGCGGGGCTGGCAGGGTCTCTGCGGTGCCCTGAAGCGGCGCATCGCCCGCCCGTTTCCAGCTCTGTTCATCTTCAGGCAGGTTAACAATAAACAGTTCAGGCACTTTCTCGCCCGTTGCAGACAGGGTATCGCCGATAAACGCCAGTCTGCCGTTGCCCACCCAGCCCTCTTCGTAGGCGCGGTTAATCTCGTCGCTGCCCGGCTGCGGGTTGGGCGTCGTGCGGCTGACCAGCACGCTCCAGTAAGTCCCCGGGTATTCACGAGGATGGTTTCCCGGCGGATTCACCGGGCCATAAGGTGCCGCCACGCCGACGTTGCGTAAATCAAGCTTCGCATCGCGCACGTGCAGCACGTGGTCGTTATAGGTAAAGCTGACAAGCTGGCCGTTCGGGCTGAAGACATGGACGTGGCTGCCGCCGCGCAGCGCGCCCGGGGTGAACGGTGAAGTGATATCCATTGCGTCCAGGTTGCTCGCCTGACCGTGATGCGCAATTACCCCCTGGCGATGATGAAAATCGTAGTGCCAGTCCGCATCCGGGTTTTTCGGGCCGTGGATAAAGACGTATTTCTCCTGCGCGGGATGAACGGTCACCACGCCAACGTGCGCACCGTCAGTAGCGCGATAAATCACCTCGACCTCGCCCGTAACAACATTAACCCGCTCGATGGTTTCACCGGTGAACGATGCACCTGACGGGCGCACGTCATAGACCAGCCACTGGCTGTCCGGCGTCCAGGTATTGATGTTAGTAAGCTGGTGGTTGCGGGAAGCGAAGGTGATTTGTTTCATGAGGATACCCTGATGCGCGGTTTTCGCATCAGGGTATCGCAAGCGGGTGTTTAGTTCAGCACAAACTTCTCAATGGCGTAAGCCACGCCGTCTTCGAGGTTGGATTTGGTGACAAAATTAGCCACTTCTTTCACTGACGGAATAGCGTTATCCATCGCTACGCCCATGCCCGCGAATTCAATCATCGCGATGTCGTTTTCCTGATCGCCCAGCGCCATGATTTCGTCTGGTTTGATGCCCAGCGCGTCGGCTAGCGATTTCACGCCGGTGCCTTTATTGACGCGTTTATCGAGGATTTCAAGGAAGTACGGCGCACTTTTCAGCACGGTGTATTTCTCTTTCACTTCGGCCGGAATGCGCGCAATCGCTTTATCCAGGATCTCCGGCTCGTCGATCATCATCACTTTCAGGAACTGGGTGGCCGGATCCATCTTCTCGGCTTCGCAGAACACCAGCGGAATGGTCGCCACGTAGGATTCATGTACCGTGTAGTAGCTGATATCACGGTTGGCGGTGTAAAGCGTATTGCGATCGAGAGCGTGGAAGTGGGAACCCACGTCACGGGACAGTTTTTCCAGGAACCGGTAGTCATCGTAGCTTAGCGCGGTTTGCGCAACCGTACCGCCATCTGCGGCTTTCTGCACCAGCGCGCCGTTATAGGTAATGCAGTAGTCGCCGGGCTGATTCATGTGCAGCTCTTTCAGGTAGCTGTGCACGCCCGCATACGGACGCCCCGTGGTGAGGACCACATTCACGCCCTTTGCGCGTGCCGCGGCGATCGCGTTCTTAACGGCTGGAGAGATAGTGTGGTCTGGCAGCAACAGCGTGCCGTCCATATCGATTGCAATAAGTTTGATAGCCATGAGTTCCCCGGGATAAATGAGTGCTGCCTCATGCTAACGCGATTAAGCACACAAAAATAGAGCTACCTTGCGCAACAAAAGCCCCCTTTTACGCCTATCCCGAGGAACAAAGACTTACTCGCGGGTGAGAACGATTTTACCAAACGCACCGCGATCCAGATGCTCAAGAGCCTGTTTAAGCTCGTTAAAACGGTAGCGATGCTCAATCACGGGTTTCAACCCGGTGACATCCACGGCGCGGACGAAATCTTCCAACGCCCGGCGGTGCCCCACGCCGATCCCCTGAATGACGGGAGATTTCAGCAACAGTTCGCCAGCCGAGAGCGAAATGTCAGACCCGGCCAGCACGCCAATGACCGAGATACGTCCATGAACAGCAACGGCGCGCAGGGAGTGCTTCAG
Source organism: Enterobacter sp. CFEC122 (assembly GCF_052983755.1). Taxonomy (NCBI): domain Bacteria; kingdom Pseudomonadati; phylum Pseudomonadota; class Gammaproteobacteria; order Enterobacterales; family Enterobacteriaceae; genus Enterobacter; species Enterobacter sp. CFEC122. The sequence continues at coordinate 78,719 of NZ_JBRIQR010000014.1, forward strand.
GTTCTCGCCCCCCACGGTTTCGATAATATGGTCGATGCCGCGATCCTGAGTCAGCGCCAGCGCCTCTTCAGCCCAGTCGCCTTTCAGGCGGTTGATGCCCTGGCTGGCCCCCAGCTTTTTGGCCAGCGCCAGCTTTTCATCGCTCCCGGACGTAACAATGACCTCTGCGCCGTGCGCTTTTGCGATTTGCAGGGCGAAAATCGCCACGCCGCCCGTTCCCTGTACCAGCACCGATTGCCCGGCGCGCAGCTGACCGCGTTCCACCAGTGCGAACCAGGCGGTAAGCCCCGCGCAGGGTAAGGTGCTGGCCTCTGCGTCATCCAGGGTTTCCGGCGATGCCGCCAGCGCGTCTTCCTTCACAATCACGTACTCGGCCAGCATTCCCTGGAAATAGCCGCCGGACGTTTTATAGGGCAAATTGCGCGCGTCCGCCTGCGGCTTACCGTCGATCCACTCCGGAAAGAAGGTTGAGATGACGCGGGCACCGGGCTGGAAACGCGTGACGCCTTCACCAACGCTGTCGACGACGCCCGCCATGTCAGACGCCGGGGTAAACGGGAAGGAAAGCGGAATCGGCATCGTGCCTTCAATCACCATTTTGTCGCGATAGTTGAGCGCAACGGCATTCACCCTTACGCGCACTTCACCCGGACCTGGCTGGGGAATGGGCTCCTGAATAAGCGTGAGGCTCTCGCGCCCGAGGGCGCTCATCGTCCAGCGTTGCATTGTCTCGGTCATTTTTTTCTCCGGCCATCAAGTAAGCTTTAGTACTGACAGTCTACCGTTGACGCATGGTCGCCAGTGGCGATAAGTTTTCTCTATATTGACGCCAAAAAAGATACAATTCATGACCGACACGCTGAAGGATATCCCTGTTTTTGTGGCTGCCGTAGAGGCGGGAAGCTTTGCACAGGCCGCCATTCGTCTGCATTTGTCACGCTCGGCGGTAGGAAAAAGCATCGCTCGTCTCGAGGAGCGACTGGGGGTACGGCTGTTTCAGCGCACCACCCGCAGCCAGAGCCTGACCGATAACGGCGCCCTTTTTTATGAACGGTGCCTGCGTGCGCTGGAGGAAATTCGGGGCGCAGAGTCGCTGCTTGAAACGGGGAAACAGCAGGTCAGCGGCCGCCTGCGCGTTGCCATGCCGGTACTGTTTGGCCGCCAGTGCGTCGCGCCGCTGTTGATTGAACTGGCGCAGGAACATCCCGGGCTTGAGCTTGAAATGTCGTTCAGCGACCGCGTGGTGGATCTGGTAGAGGAAGGGTTTGATATGGCTGTGCGTAACGGCACGCTGCAGGACAGCAGCATGCTGGTCGCCAGAAAGCTGGGGGAACACCGCATGGTGCTGTGCGCTGCGCCGGATTATCTGCAGAACAAAGGCCAGCCGCAAAGCGTGGCTGACTTACCCCATCATACGGCCATTAACTATCTGCGCGCAGGCAGAGTGTTACCCTGGCAACTGATGGATAACGAAGGGACCTCGCACACCTTTACTCCCCGTTCATCGCTCAATATGGACGATTTGCAGGCCATCTGCGACGCGGCGCTGGCCGGACACGGGATTGCCTGGCTCCCCTGCTGGATGGCCATTAAAGAAATTCATCAGGGAAAGCTCGTCCCGCTCCTGAAACAGGCGCCCGATGTCCATTTTGACGTTCATGCCGTCTGGCAGCAAACGCCGCACCTGCCGCTGAGAGTGAGGATTGCCGTCGATACGCTCGCCAGTCGCTTACCGTCAGTGCTGTCGCAGGATATGCCCGCGCCCATAAAAAAGCCGCGCTAAACGCGCGGCCAGTTATCGTGTGGTATCACGTCGATTAAATATCGATATTTGCCGCTTTCAGGGCGTTCTCTTCGATGAAGGCACGACGTGGTTCAACCGCATCGCCCATCAGGGTCGTGAACAGCTGGTCTGCAGCAATCGCGTCCTTAACGGTCACGCGCAGCATGCGACGGCTTTCCGGATCCATGGTGGTTTCCCACAGCTGCTCCGGGTTCATTTCGCCCAGACCTTTATAGCGCTGGATCGCGAGGCCGCGACGGGACTCTTTCACCAGCCAGTCCAGCGCCTGCTCGAAGCTGGCTACCGGCTGACGACGTTCGCCACGTTCGATGAACGCATCGTCTTCGATCAGGCCGCGCAGCTTCTCGCCGAGCGTGCAGATACGACGGTATTCCGGACCGGTGACAAACTCGTGCTCCAGCGGGTAGTCGGTGTCGACGCCGTGGGTACGCACGCGAACGATCGGCTCGAACTGCCCGTCAGCGTTCTGCTGAACATCGCATTTCCACTGGCTGCCATGCTGCTCTTTTTCGTTCAGATCGGTCACCAGAGCGTTCACCCAGCGGGTGACGGTCTGCTCGCTGCTCAGATCGGCTTCGGTCAGGGTTGGCTGATAAACCAGCTCCTTCAGCAGCGTTTTCGGATAACGACGTTCCATGCGCGTAATCATTTTCTGCGTGGCGTTGAACTCGGACACCAGACGCTCCAGCGGCTCACCGGCCAGTGCAGGGGCGTGCGAGTTCGCGTGCAGGGTCGCGCCATCAAGCGCGATTGCGATTTGGTACTGATCCATCGCTTCGTCATCTTTGATGTACTGTTCCTGCTTGCCTTTCTTCACTTTGTACAGCGGCGGCTGGGCAATGTAGACGTGACCACGCTCAACGATTTCAGGCATCTGACGATAGAAGAAGGTCAACAGCAGCGTACGAATGTGCGAGCCGTCGACGTCCGCATCGGTCATGATGATGATGCTGTGGTAGCGCAGTTTGTCCGGGTTGTACTCGTCACGGCCGATGCCGCAGCCCAGCGCGGTGATGAGCGTCGCCACTTCCTGAGAAGAGAGCATCTTGTCGAAACGGGCTTTCTCAACGTTGAGGATTTTACCCTTCAGCGGCAGAATCGCCTGGTTCTTACGGTTACGGCCCTGCTTCGCAGAACCGCCCGCGGAGTCCCCTTCCACGAGGTACAGTTCGGACAGCGCCGGGTCGCGTTCCTGGCAGTCAGCCAGCTTGCCCGGCAGGCCGGCTAAGTCCAGCGCGCCTTTACGACGGGTCATTTCACGGGCTTTACGCGCCGCTTCACGGGCACGCGCCGCATCAATAATTTTGCCCACCACGATTTTCGCGTCGGACGGGTTTTCCAGCAGGTATTCGCTCAGCAGTTCGTTCATCTGCTGCTCAACCGCCGATTTCACCTCAGAAGAGACCAGCTTGTCTTTGGTCTGTGAGGAGAACTTCGGATCCGGCACCTTCACGGAAACCACGGCAATCAGGCCTTCACGGGCATCGTCACCGGTGGCGCTGACTTTCGCTTTCTTGCTGTAGCCTTCTTTGTCCATGTAGGCGTTCAGGGTACGGGTCATCGCCGCACGGAAGCCAGCAAGGTGAGTACCACCGTCACGCTGTGGAATGTTGTTGGTAAAGCAGTAGATGTTTTCCTGGAAACCGTCGTTCCACTGCAGCGCCACTTCAACGCCGATACCGTCTTTTTCGGTGGAGAAATAGAAGATATTCGGGTGAATAGGCGTTTTGTTCTTGTTCAGATACTCAACAAACGCCTTGATACCGCCTTCGTAGTGGAAGTGGTCTTCTTTGTTGTCGCGTTTGTCGCGCAGGCGAATCGAGACGCCGGAGTTCAGGAACGACAGTTCACGCAGGCGTTTCGCCAGGATGTCGTACTCGAACTCGGTGACGTTGGTGAAGGTTTCGAGGCTCGGCCAGAAACGCACCATGGTACCGGTTTTGTCGGTTTCGCCGGTAACGGCCAGCGGTGCCTGCGGCACGCCGTGCGTGTAAAGCTGACGGTGAATTTTGCCTTCGCGCTGGATAACCAGCTCCAGCTTCTGCGAGAGGGCGTTTACTACCGAAACACCTACGCCGTGCAGGCCGCCGGAAACTTTATAGGAGTTATCGTCGAACTTACCGCCTGCGTGCAGGACGGTCATGATCACTTCCGCCGCGGAGACGCCCTCTTCCGGGTGAATACCGGTTGGGATGCCACGGCCGTCATCGGTGACGGAGACGGAGTTATCCGCATGGATGGTGACCACGATGTCTTTACAGTGACCCGCGAGCGCTTCGTCGATAGCGTTATCTACCACCTCGAATACCATGTGGTGCAGACCGGTGCCGTCATCCGTGTCGCCGATATACATACCCGGGCGCTTACGCACCGCATCCAGCCCTTTCAGGACTTTGATACTGGAGGAGTCATAAGAATTCGACATCAACGTTTCTCGCTCATTTCAACTTGGGTTAATCCGTTATTTTACCCTTTTCCACGGTAAACATCTTCGAATTTTCGTCCGACATGTCCATAACGTGTTCAGCGCTAATGGCGCTGACGAAAACCTGCGACTGCGTGGCTTTTAAGCGGCTGGCAAGCAGCCCGCGCCGCGCGTCGTCAAGTTCCGAGGCAAAATCATCTATCAGGTACAGGCAGCGTCGCCCGCTCTCGCGGGTGAGGAACTCCCCCTGCGCCAGGCGCAACGCACACATCAGGAGCTTGAGCTGCCCGCGCGACAGCGTGTCTTCCACCGGCGCACCGTCGGCACGAATGCGGAAATCCGCCTTGTGCGGGCCGTGCGCGGTGTAGGTCAACATGCGGTCGCGCTCGAAGCTTCTCTCTAACACCTCGGCATAGTCCGTCTCTTTCTCCCAGCCGCGCTGGAAGGAGAAGGTGAGAGAGAACTCGGGTAAAAACTGTTTGCAGGTGTCGGCCATGTCTTCGGCAATACCTGCGCTGTATTCGGCACGCCAGTTGCTGATTTGTTCCGCAAGAGGGATTAACTCCATGTCCCACGGACGCAGCTGGGCGTAGCGCGTCACCTGGCGCAACGCGGCGTTACGCTGCTTGAGCAGACGCTTCAGGTTGCTCCAGGCGTTAAAGAATCCGGCTTCGTTGTGAAAGCATCCCCAGTCGAGGAACGCTCTTCTGTATTTGGGGCCACCGTTGAGTAAAGTAAACCCCTCGGGCGTGATCAGCTGCATCGGCATCAGCAGTGCCAGCTCGGCCACCTTGTGGCCGTCGGTACCGTCGATGCGCACCTTGCTGTCGCCCTGCTTGTCTTTGGTCAGGCCGATGGCGGTCTCCCGCTCCTCACCCTGCAAACGCCCGTGCAGAACAAAAGATTCCTGCTCGTGGCGAATCACGCGACCAATCTGCAAACTGCGAAACGCCCGACCGTGGCCGAGCGTATAGATGGCTTCCAGCACGCTGGTTTTGCCGCTACCGTTCGCGCCAACCAGGAAATTAAAGCCAGGGGATAAAGCGAGATCCGCGCTTTCGATGTTGCGAAAGTCGCGGATCAACAGACGGGTGAGCGACATTACAGTCTCATTGGCATGACAACATAGGCAGCCGACTGTGATGCGGCATCTTCAATCTGTACGCTCGAAACGGAGTCGGTCAGCAGGATGCGCACGTTCTCGCATTTCAGCGCGTTCAGCACATCCAGCACGTAGCTAACGTTGAAGCCGATTTCCATCTCAGCCCCGGCGTAGGTGACGTCCAGAATCTCTTCTGCCTCTTCCTGCTCCGGGTTGTTGGCGGTGATTTTGATCTGATTTTCACTCACGTACAGGCGCACGCCGCGGAATTTCTCATTGGAGAGGATCGCGGCACGGGCAAAGGCCTGCTTGAGGCTGTCGCAACCGGCTTCCAGCGTTTTGTCCGGGTTCTTCGGCAATACGCGGCGATAATCCGGAAAACGACCGTCAACCAGCTTCGATGTGAAGACAAAATCGCCCACGTGAGCGCGGATGTTATTGCTGCCGATCTGCACGCGCAGCGGCGTGTCGCCACCGTCGAGCATACGCATCAGCTCAATCACCCCTTTACGCGGCACGATCACCGAATGGTTTGGCAGTGAGTCGCCAATCGGCATGGAACAGACCGCCAGACGGTGGCCGTCGGTCGCCACGGTACGCAGCTCTTCACCTTCGGTTTCGAACAGCATGCCGTTTAAGTAGTAACGAACGTCCTGATGCGCCATGGAGAACTGGGTGGCTTCAATCAGACGCTTCATCGTCGCCTGCGGCAGGGTGAATTCCACTTCGCTCTGCCAGTCGTCCAGGTTCGGGAAGTCCGCTGCAGGCAGCGTGGAGAGCGAGAAACGGCTGCGGCCAGAGCGCACCAGCATACGGTCGCCTTCCAGCTGCACGGCGATTTCAGCGCCTTCCGGCAGCCCGCGGCAGATATCAAAGAATTTACGTGCCGGAACCGTGGTCGCGCCCGCGTCGTGCGGCTGCGTCAGCGTAACACGCGCGATCATTTCCATTTCCAGATCTGTACCGGTCAGCGACAGCGTACCGTCCGCGACCTGAAGCAGCAGGTTTCCGAGAATAGGCAGCGTTGGGCGGCCGCCTAATGGGCCACTCACCTGTTGCAGCGGTTTTAATAAATGTTCACGTTCAACGGTAAATTTCATAGCGTCACGATGATAATGTTCTGATTAGATTGGAAAAATCTTCTTTTATGTCGTGGCTTTCTTCGCGTAACTGCTCAATCTTGCGACAGGCGTGCAGCACGGTCGTATGGTCACGGCCACCAAACGCATCGCCGATTTCCGGCAGACTGTGGTTGGTTAACTCCTTTGCCAGCGCCATCGCCATCTGACGCGGGCGCGCCACCGAGCGGGAACGACGTTTAGACAGTAAATCTGCCACTTTGATCTTGTAGTACTCAGCCACCGTCTTTTGAATATTGTCGATAGTGACCAGTTTTTCCTGCAATGCCAACAAATCACGCAGCGCTTCACGCACAAAATCGATGGTGATCGCACGACCGGTAAAGTTGGCATTGGCGATAACGCGGTTCAGTGCCCCTTCGAGCTCACGCACGTTGGAGCGCAGACGCTTGGCAATGAAGAACGCCACTTCACCCGGCAGGCGAATGTCGTTTTCATCGGCTTTCTTCATCAGGATCGCGACGCGGGTTTCCAGCTCCGGTGGCTCGATCGCCACGGTCAGGCCCCAGCCGAAGCGGGATTTCAGACGATCTTCAACGCCGTTGATCTCTTTTGGATAACGATCCGAGGTCAAAATGATCTGCTGATTGCCTTCCAGCAGGGCATTGAAGGTGTGGAAAAATTCTTCCTGCGATCGTTCTTTATTGGCAAAGAACTGAATGTCATCGATCAGCAGCGCGTCAACGGAACGGTAGTAGCGTTTAAACTCTTCGATCGCATTGTTTTGCAGGGCTTTTACCATGTCCTGAACGAAGCGTTCGGAGTGCATATACACCACTTTGGCATTGGGCTTGCGCGCCATAATGCCGTTGCCCACCGCGTGCAGCAGGTGCGTTTTACCGAGACCCGTGCCGCCATACAGGAACAGCGGGTTGTAGGCCCCACCGGGGTTATCAGCAACCTGGCGAGCCGCCGCGCGCGCCAGCTGGTTCGACTTACCTTCAACGAAGTTATCGAACGTGTGTTTGACGTTTACGTTAGAGCGGTAGGTTGGCTCAGCCGGAGCCGGGACATTATCCCAACCCTGACGAGCAGGAGCGACGCGAGGAGCCGGCGCGGGTGCGGCCTGAGCAGGCGCAGCCACATTCACGGTTTCACGTACGGTTTGGGTGACCGGCTTTGTGCCCACTTCAAAGCGCAGCTGTGGGGCATCTGACCCGCAGAAATCGTTCAGCAGTCCATTGATGTTATTAAGGTACTTGTCCCTTACCCAATCGAGCACAAAACGGTTTGGCGCGTACAAAGCCAGCGTGTTATCGCTCAGTTCCGCCTGCAACGGGCGGATCCACATACTGAATTCTGTGGCTGGTAACTCATCCTGCAATCGGGCAAGACACTGCTGCCAAAGCGAAAGTGACACGGCGGACTCCACTCGAACAATAAAAGAAAACTATTGAATATTCATGATTGTTGGCGCACATCGGCATGACCCTGTGTAAAGGGGGACGTGCGAATTGCTATCTGCAATTTATCCTGACCAGGATCCTGGGATCCCGATCGGGACCGCGGATCATAGCCTAAACTGAGCCAGAGATCTTCTGTTTCTCACAGATTCTTCCCGATTTATCCACAGGAAGATCAGAAACCGGTTAAGTGTAAACGATCCTGGCGCGAGTGCCCCACGATTTAGCCCGCATATTGGAAAAATTAATGAGCACAGCCAATTTATTGCTTAAATGATCTAACGAAGATCCGGGACGATCCTTGCGCTTTATCGGTGAGCCCGTATAATCCTCGACCCGGCGCGTGATGCTCATCTTCCTGCGTCGTCCGTTGCTCATTTTCCACGCGAAAACGTGCGGAAATACGCGGGAAATAAGGAAAGAGAATTGACTCCGGAGTGTACAATTATTACAATCCGGCCTCTTTAATCACCCACGCTGAGGCGTTAGTCGTTCGAAACTCGTTCGGGTATACGCAAAAGTCAGTGAATTTATTCAAGTTTAGGTAGAAATCGCCATGAAACGCACTTTTCAACCGTCTGTACTGAAGCGCAACCGTTCTCACGGCTTCCGTGCTCGTATGGCTACTAAAAATGGTCGTCAGGTTCTGGCACGTCGTCGTGCTAAAGGCCGCGCTCGTCTGACCGTTTCCAAGTAATAAAGCTAACCCCTGAGTGGTTAAGCTAGCATTTCCCAGGGAGTTACGTTTGTTAACTCCCGCTCATTTCACTTTCGTCTTCCAGCAGCCACAACGGGCTGGCACGCCGCAAATCACCATCCTCGGCCGCCAAAATTCGCTGGGGCATCCCCGCATCGGTCTCACAGTCGCCAAGAAAAATGTTAAGCGTGCGCATGAACGCAATCGGATTAAACGTCTGACGCGTGAAAGCTTCCGTTTACGTCAGCACGAACTGCCTTCAATGGATTTCGTGGTGGTGGCGAAGAAAGGGGTTGCCGACCTCGATAACCGTGCTCTCTCGGAAGCGTTGGAAAAATTATGGCGCCGCCACTGTCGCCTGGCTCCCGGGTCCTGATAGCCCTCATTCGGGTCTATCAACGCCTGATTAGTCCGCTACTCGGGCCGCACTGCCGTTTCACACCAACATGCTCAAGCTACGGAATTGAGGCATTGCGCAGGTTTGGAGTGATAAAAGGCAGTTGGTTGACGGTGAAACGCGTATTAAAATGCCACCCTTTACACCCCGGTGGAGACGACCCCGTCCCCCCAGGACCCTTTGATACCAGAGAACACTAACGATGGATTCGCAACGCAATCTTCTTATCATCGCTTTGTTGTTCGTGTCTTTCATGATCTGGCAGGCATGGGAGCAGGATAAAAATCCTCAACCCCAGCAGCAGACCACGCAGACTACGACCACCGCAGCGGGTAGCGCCGCCGACCAGGGCGTACCGGCCAGTGGCCAGGGGAAACAGATTACGGTTAAGACCGATGTGCTTGAGCTGACAATCAACACCCGTGGTGGTGATGTTGAGCAGGCGCTGCTGTTGACCTACCCGAAAGAGCTGAAGTCTAACGAACCGTTCCAGTTACTGGAAACCACGCCTGAGTTTATCTACCAGGCGCAGAGCGGCCTGACCGGTCGTGACGGCCCGGATAACCCGGCTAACGGTGCGCGTCCACTGTATAACGTCGAGAACGACACCTTTGTGCTGGCTGATGGCCAGAACGAACTCGTTATTCCGATGACCTATACCGACGCCGCAGGCAACACCTTCACCAAAACCTTCACCCTGAAGCGCGGTGAGTATGCGGTGAACGTGGGCTACAGCGTACAGAACGCCAGCGCGAAACCGCTGGAGCTGTCGACCTTTGGCCAGCTGAAGCAGTCCATCAATCTGCCGTCTCACCGTGACACCGGAAGCAGCAACTTTGCGCTGCACACCTTCCGTGGCGCGGCGTACTCCACGCCTGACGCGAAGTACGAGAAATACAAATTCGACACCATTGCCGATAACGAAAACCTGAACGTCAGCGCTAAAGGCGGTTGGGTGGCGATGCTGCAGCAGTATTTCGCGACGGCGTGGGTGCCAAATAACGACGGTACCAACAACTTCTATACCGCGAACCTGGGTAACGGCCTTGCAGCCATCGGCTACAAATCTCAGCCGGTTCTGGTACAGCCGGGTCAAACCGGTAAGCTGGCCAGCACCCTGTGGGTTGGCCCGGAAATTCAGGACAAAATGGCCGCTGTTGCGCCGCACCTGGATCTGACCGTGGATTACGGTTGGTTGTGGTTCATCTCTCAGCCGCTGTTTAAGCTGCTGAAGTTCATCCACAGCTTCCTGGGTAACTGGGGCTTCTCCATCATCGTTATCACCTTCATCGTTCGTGGCATCATGTACCCGCTGACTAAAGCGCAGTACACCTCCATGGCGAAGATGCGCATGCTGCAGCCGAAGATTCAGGCAATGCGTGAGCGTCTGGGCGATGACAAACAGCGTCAGAGCCAGGAAATGATGGCCCTGTATAAAGCAGAGAAAGTGAACCCACTGGGTGGCTGCTTCCCGCTGCTGATTCAGATGCCAATCTTCCTTGCGCTGTACTATATGCTGATGGGTTCCGTTGAGCTGCGCCACGCGCCGTTCGCGCTGTGGATCCATGACCTGTCCGCACAGGACCCGTACTACATCCTGCCGATCCTGATGGGCGTGACGATGTTCTTCATCCAGAAGATGTCGCCGACCACCGTGACCGACCCGATGCAGCAGAAGATCATGACCTTTATGCCGGTCATCTTCACCGTGTTCTTCCTGTGGTTCCCGTCAGGTCTGGTGCTGTACTATATCGTCAGCAACCTGGTGACCATCATCCAGCAGCAGCTGATTTACCGTGGTCTGGAAAAACGTGGCCTGCATAGCCGCGAAAAGAAAAAGTCCTGATCCGATAAGTTAACGCTAAAATAAGGGCGGTCGATTGACCGCCTTTTTTATTTGTATTGAACGAGAGCAACCATGAGCCATAACGACACTATCGTCGCCCAGGCAACCCCACCGGGACGCGGTGGTGTAGGCATTCTGCGTATCTCCGGCCTGAAGGCACGCGAGGTGGCCGAAGCGGTGCTGGGTAAACTGCCAAAGCCGCGCTACGCTGATTACCTGCCGTTTAAAGATGCCAACGGCACGCCGCTGGACCAGGGCATTGCGCTGTGGTTCCCCGGCCCGAACTCCTTTACCGGTGAAGACGTGCTGGAGCTTCAGGGCCACGGCGGCCCGGTTATCCTCGACCTGCTGTTAAAACGTATCCTGACCCTGCCGGGCCTGCGCATTGCGAAGCCGGGCGAGTTCTCCGAGCGTGCCTTCCTCAACGACAAGCTCGACCTGGCGCAGGCGGAGGCCATTGCTGACCTGATCGACGCCAGTTCTGAACAGGCGGCCCGCTCCGCCCTTAACTCCCTGCAGGGGGCATTCTCCGCGCGTGTGAATCACCTCGTGGAAGCACTTACTCACCTTAGGATCTACGTGGAAGCGGCTATCGACTTCCCGGACGAGGAGATCGACTTCCTCTCTGACGGCAAAATCGAAGCCCAGCTCAACCAGGTGATGGCCGATCTCGACGCCGTTCGTGCAGAAGCGCGCCAGGGCAGCCTGCTGCGTGAAGGGATGAAGGTGGTGATTGCCGGACGCCCGAACGCCGGTAAATCGAGCCTGCTGAACGCCCTGGCGGGCCGTGAAGCGGCAATCGTGACCGACATTGCCGGCACCACTCGCGACGTGCTGCGCGAGCACATCCACATCGACGGCATGCCGCTGCACATCATCGATACCGCCGGTCTGCGCGATGCCAGCGACGAGGTTGAGCGCATCGGTATCGAACGCGCCTGGCAGGAGATCGAGCAGGCCGACCGCGTGCTGTTTATGGTGGACGGTACCACCACCGACGCCGTTGACCCGGCAGAGATCTGGCCGGACTTTATTGCCCGTCTGCCGGCCAAACTGCCGATCACCGTGGTGCGTAACAAAGCGGACGTGACCGGCGAAACGCTCGGTATCAGCGATGTGAATGGTCACTCACTGATTCGCCTGTCGGCGCGGACCGGTGAAGGCGTGGACGACCTGCGTAACCATCTCAAGCAGAGCATGGGCTTTGACACCAGCATGGAAGGCGGCTTCCTGGCGCGTCGCCGTCACCTGCAGGCGCTGGAAGAGGCGGCACGCCATCTTGACCAGGGCAAAGCGCAGCTGATTGGCGCGTGGGCAGGTGAACTGCTGGCGGAAGAGCTGCGTCTGGCGCAGCAGAATCTGAGCGAGATCACCGGGGAGTTTACGTCGGACGATCTGCTGGGACGGATCTTCTCGAGCTTCTGTATTGGTAAGTAATGCCCGCTAATCCATGGTGATTTCCTCCTGGGAAATCACCATTGTCCAAATGGCAACTCGCCTAATCCCTTTTCACCCCCTATCCTGCATGCCTGCATCTATGGGGGGTTTATGGCGCGTTTTCTGTTTTGTAGTTTCGCATTAGTTCTGCTTTATCCGTCCGGTATTGATATGTATCTGGTGGGATTACCGCATATCGCCCGCGATCTGGGCGCCAGCGAAGCGCAGCTGCATATTGCGTTTTCGGCCTACCTCGCGGGGATGGCATCGTCGATGGTCTTTGCCGGGAAGATTGCGGATAAAGCAGGCCGTCAGCCTGTCGCAATCGCCGGTGCCATCGTTTTTGCCCTGGCGTCGCTTCTCTGCTCACAGGCGCAAAACAGCACCGTGTTTCTGGCCGGGCGCTTTATCCAGGGCATCGGTGCGGGCGGTTGCTACGTGGTGGCGTTTGCCATTTTGCGCGACACCCTAAGCGCCCAGCGTCGCGCCAAAGTGCTGTCGATGCTGAACGGCATTACCTGCATCATCCCGGTGCTGGCCCCGGTCGTGGGCTATCTGATCATGCTGAAATTCCCGTGGCAGAGCCTGTTCTGGACCATGGCGGCGATGGGCTCGCTGGTGTTTGTCCTGTCGATTGCCGTGCTGAAAGAGACCCACCCGGGCTCGCAGAATACCGGCCATACCGCGACCCTTCACCCGGCAGAGAAGCTTCTCAACCGCTTTTTCCTCAGCCGTCTGGCCGTGACCACGTTAAGCGTGGCGGTGATCCTGACCTATGTAAACGTTTCCCCGGTGTTGCTGATGGAGACCATGGGCTTCGATCGCGGTGAGTATTCCACGGTGATGGCATTAACCGCGATGGTCAGTATGGCCGTTTCGTTTTCGACGCCGTTTGCGCTGAATATCTTCCGCCAGCGCACGCTGATGGTGACCTCACAGGTTTTATTCATGGCCGCAGGCGCGATCCTGGCGACCACCAGCTCACATGCGGTGATGCTGGTGGGCATTACGCTCATTTGCGCCGGGTTCTCGGTTGGCTTTGGCGTGGCGATGAGCCAGGCGCTTGGTCCCTTCTCGCTGCGGGCAGGCGTGGCGAGTTCGGTGCTGGGGATCGCGCAGGTCTGCGGCTCGTCGCTGTGGATTTGGCTGGCGGCAGTCATCGGGCTTAACGCGCTGAATATGCTGATCGGGGTTCTGATTGGCTGTAGCATAGTCTGCATTACCTTACTTATGGTCATCCAGCCCGCGGCGCACTATGAAGAAGCCCATCAGCAGTCTCGATCTTAACCTGTTGCTGTGCCTGCAGCTTTTGCTGCAGGAGCGCAGCGTTACCAAGGCGGCGAAGCGGATGAACGTGACGCCGTCGGCGGTGAGCAAATCGCTGGCCAAGCTGCGCGACTGGTTTGACGACCCGCTGTTTGTCAAAACGCCGCTAGGGCTACTGCCGACGCCGCTGACGGTGAGCCTGGAGCAGGATCTGGCTGACTGGATGCAAATCGGCAACCAGATCCTCGATAAATTCCATCATGATTCTCCGGGCGGGCTGACGTTCGTGCTGGCCGCGGAAACGCCGCTGATGCTGATCCGCTTCAATACCCTGCTGGAGCAGGTGAACCAGCGCTATCCGCAGGCGACGGTGAAAATGCGCCAGTGGGATTACGACTCGCTGGACGCGATTACGCGTGGCGAGGTGGATTTGGGCTTCACCGGGCGTGAAACGCATCCGCGATCCCGCGAGCTGCTTAAGCTGATGCCGTGGTTTATCGACTACGAAATCCTGTTCAGCGACCGCCCCTGCGTCTATCTGCGCGAGGATCATCCGGCGCTTCAGCAAGAGTGGAATCTGGAGACCTTCCTGCGCTATCCCCACATCAGCATCTTCTGGGAACGCAGCGATACCTGGGCGCTTGATGAGGTGTTAAAGGAGATGGGACGCGATCGCACTATCGCCATGAGCCTGCCGGGCTTCGAACAGGCGATGTTTATGGCGGCGCAGCCCGGCCATCACTATATCGCCACCGCCCCGCACTACTGTCACCACTACAATGAACTCCACCAGCGTAAGCTGATCGCGCTTCCGATCCCCATTGATGAGGAGCAGGCGGATAAATTGACCGTGCCCTTCACGCTGATCTGGCATAAACGGAACAGCCATAATCCCAAAATTCTCTGGCTGCGGGAGACCATCAAGGCGCTGTACGGTGCGAGCGATCCAATTTTTGCCTAAGAAAATGTAAAGTTCGGTCCTAAGGCTTCTCTTACTTCCATTTACTGATTAAAACAGGAGGCAAGTTAAGCGATAATCATGTAACCGTTTAACCGATTACGACCATTATCAAGGAGCGAAAAATGGCTACGCACTTTGCAAGAGGGATACTTACAGAAGGACGTCTCGTATCGGCAAGAATTTCTTCAGCCTGTCACCGTGAAGCACTCACGCTTCCGGAGCATCGCAGGTCGCGGTTTTTAGCGTCCCGAGCGCTTCTCGCGGAACTGATGTTTATGCTGTACGGCACCAGCGAGCTGCCGGACATCATTACCCAGCCAGAAGGCCGCCCGGTCTTTGCCGACCCGGATCTCCCTCGTTTTTCCATTGCCTACACGGGCAATATCATTGGGGTCGCGCTGACCACCGAAGGGGACTGTGGGCTCGATATGGAGCTTCAGCGCGCGACGCGCAGCTTCCACGGTGGTAACGCGCATGAAGACTATCCGCTCTCCAGCAATGAGAAGCTGTGGGTACGCAACCAGAACGATCCTGTTGAAGCCAGAGCCCAGCTCATTACCCTGCGCCAGAGCATTCGCAAGCTCTGCGGATGCGCCTCAGACGACGCCAGCCTGCTGCAGCTGTTGCCTGGCTCCGGACGTCTGCGCGCCACCCAGGCCACGCTGGTAGAAGCGCTCTGCGACGCGGAGGATGTGCTCATCTGGTCCATCGCGGTGACCCCCGCCATCGAACGCATGAAAATCTGGGAATTTGACAGTCAACAGGGATGGCGTAGCCTTCCTGATGTGCCCGAGCGCGCCAACGAGCCCGCCGCACGTCTGATGCGATTAACCAGTTTACCGGCAGAAAAAGCATTCACCCTTAGCTGATCCAATCAGGGTCATCATGATGAAACAGGAGTAATCATGTCTGATACGTTGAAAGTTGTTACGTTACTGGGAAGCCTGCGCAAAGGTTCATTTAACGGGATGGTAGCCCGCACGCTGCCACAGCTGGCACCTGCAGGTATGGAAATTAGCGCCCTGCCGTCTATTGGCGATATTCCGCTTTATGATGCAGACGTACAGCAGGAAGAAGGGTTCCCGCAGAGCGTTGAGGCGCTGGCAGAGCAGATTCGCCAGGCTGACGGCGTGGTCATCGTCACGCCAGAGTACAACTACTCTGTACCCGGTGGTCTGAAGAATGCCATCGACTGGCTGTCCCGTTTACCTGAGCAGCCGCTGTCAGGCAAACCGGTGCTGATCCAGACCAGCTCCATGGGCGCGATTGGCGGCGCGCGCTGCCAGTATCACCTGCGTCAGATCCTGGTCTTCCTCGATGCGATGGTGATGAACAAGCCGGAATTTATGGGCGGAGTGATTCAGAACAAGGTCGACCCACAAACGGGTGAGGTGGTGGATCAGAGCACGCGCGACCATCTCTCTGGCCAGCTGACGGCGTTCGGGGATTACATTAAGCGGGTTAAAGCCTGATAAAAAAGCCCGGTGGCGCTAGCGCTTACCGGGCCTACACTCGTCAGTAGGTCAGGTAAGCGAAGCGCCACCTGACACCACAAACCGCACCTTAGTGCGCGTCAATAAACACAATCTTCAGTACAAACAGCAGCGCCACAACGATGACGCACGGGCTGAGGTCGCGGAAGCGGCCGGTACCGATCTTCATTACGCAGTAAGAGATAAAGCCCAGCGCGATACCTTCGGTAATCGAGAAGCTGAACGGCATCATCACGGCGGTAATAAACGCCGGCACCGCTTCGGTTAAATCATCCCACTTCACGCGAGACAGGCTGGAGGTCATCAGCACACCCACGTAGATCAGCGCACCCGCTGCAGCGTACGGAGGCACCATGCCCGCCAGCGGCGAGAGGAAGATCACCAGCAGGAACAGAATACCCACCACAACCGCCGTCAGGCCGGTACGGCCACCCACAGAAACCCCGGAAGAGGATTCAATGTAAGCGGTCACAGACGAGGTCCCGATAAATGAGCCGGTCACAGAGGAGATACTGTCCACAAACAGCGCCTGCTTCATGCGCGGGAATTTGCCTTTCTCATCTGCCAGACCCGCTTTGTCGGTCACGCCGATCAGCGTACCGGAGGAGTCGAAGAGATTCACCAGCATGAAGGAGAAAATCACGCCCGCCAGGCCCAGGTTCAGGGAACCCGCCAGATCAACATGGCCAACAACGGTAGAGACGCTCGGTGGCGCGGAAACGATGCCGTTATAGTGAACGTCGCCCAGCATCCAGCCCAGCAGCGTGGTCACCACGATGGAGACCAGCACCGCCGCATGAATATTGCGGGAAGCCAGGATAGCGATGATAAAGAAGCCCAGCACGCCCAGCAGCACGTTATGCGAGGTCAGGTGACCGATGCTCACCAGCGTATCCGGGTTCGCCACGATCACGCCGGCGTTTTTCAGCCCCATCATCCCGATAAACAGACCGATACCGCTGGTGATGCCCACGCGCAGGCTCACGGGAATGTTCGCAATCATCCAGTAACGCACGCGGAAAATGGTCAGCAGCAGCAGGCCAACCGCGCCCCAGAAGATGGCGCCCATACCCACCTGCCACGGCAGCCCCATCGCCTGAACCACCACGAAGGCAAAGAACGCATTCAGACCCATCGCCGGGGCCAGCGCGACCGGCAGGTTAGCGAACACACCCATCAGAATGCTGCCAAAGGCCGCGATCAGACAGGTAGTCACGAAGACGGCGCTGGTATCCATGCCAGCAACGCCCAGAATTTGAGGGTTAACAAAAACGATATAGACCATCGTCAGGAAGGTGGTGAAACCGGCGATCACTTCGGTGCGTGCCGTCGTGCCGTGCTCGCGCAGTTTAAACACGCGCTCAAGCAGACCCTGACCAGATGTCTGGGTAGTGTGTTGTTGACTCATCATCAATTTCCGAACAAGGAGGGAAAATTCGTCGCTATCCTATACCAAAATGCGACAATAGTGGCGGTTACGTGATACTTTTTTCATTGAATTTGCTTATACGGCAACGATTGCGTTCCGGTGAACTGCCGTACGTAAACGTTAAACTGGTTAAAAGGGAAAGGCATGTCCGGAATTGAAGCGGTATTTTTCGACTGCGACGGTACGCTGGTCGACAGTGAGGTCATTTGTTCCCGCGCGTATGTCGCCATGTTCCAGGAATTTGGCATTACGCTGGAACTCGACGAGGTGTTTAAGCGCTTTAAGGGCGTGAAGCTCTACGAGATCATCGACATCATTAACGAAGAACACGGCGTCGTTCTGGATAAAGCGGCTCTGGAACCGGTGTACCGCGCCGAGGTTGCGCGCCTTTTCGATTCGGAGCTGGAGGTGATTCCGGGCGCAAACGCGCTGCTGGATGCCATGACGGTGCCGATCTGCGTGGTCTCCAACGGGCCGGTCAGCAAAATGCAGCACTCGCTCGGCAAGCTTGAGATGCTGCACCACTTCCCGGAAAAACTGTTCAGCGGCTACGATATCCAGCGCTGGAAGCCGGACCCGGCACTGATGTTCCATGCGGCAAAGGCGATGAACGTTAACGTAGAGCACTGCATTCTGGTGGATGACTCGTCTGCGGGCGCGCAGTCGGGGATTGATGCGGGGATGGAGGTGTTTTACTTCTGCGCCGACCCGCACAACAAGCCGATCGTTCATCCAAAAGTCACGACCTTCACCGATCTGGCGCAGCTACCCGCGCTGTGGAAGGCGCGCGGGTGGAATATTACGCGCTAAGCAGACCCTCCCGGCAGGGAGGGCGACAGGTTTATCTGAAGAGCTTTTGAACAAACTCAGCATAGGCCGGACGCCAGACGTCCATTTCGTGGTTCAGACCGGGGTACATTTTATAGTCGAATTTGATGCCCTGCTTTTCCAGCTCCGCTTTCAGACCGGCGATATCTTTGCCGGTTACCGAATCGCGCTCTCCCACAACGACGGTGAAATTATGCAGCTGCCGGTTAATGGCCTCAGGCTGCTTAAAGCGTGCAGCCACGCCTTCGTCAGGCACGGTTGTCGTGGTAACGCCGCTGAACGTTCCCAGCCAGCCGAAGCTCTCCAGATGATTCATCCCGGAGACCAGCGCCTGATAACCGCCCTGTGACAATCCCGCCAGCGCCCGGCCTGCCGCATCTTTACGCACGTTGAAGCGTGTATCCACCAGCGGAATAATCTCGCTCATCAGTTCACGGTCTGCGGCTTTCGCATTGAGCGGATAGAAAGACTTCCGTCGTTCTGCCGGTGGGAAGTTCTCGGGGATGGCCTCAGTGCTCTCCGTCTCGGTGTCGGGTACCACCACCAGCATCGGTTTGATTTTCCCTTCGGCCATCAGGTTATCCATGATTTGCGGCAGACGGCCCTGGTCGATGGCAGAGAGCCCGGTATCCCCAAAGCCATGGTAGAAGTAGAGCACCGGTAAGGGTTCTCCTGTGCCGTTGTAGCCAGGGGGAGTCCATACATAGACGCGGCGCTCTGACTTGAGCGACGGCGAGTGCCAGGTCAAGGTTGTCAGATCGCCATGCGGTACAGGACGATCGTCGAGAATACTGCCCGGAACCAGAATCAGGCTGGTGTTCACCTGCCGCTGGGGTTTTTGATAGCGGCTTCCCGTGTCAACTGAACGGAAACCATCGATGTCGAAATAATATTCGTAGAGATTCGGGGCCATCGGCTCGCTTTTCCATGACCAGACGCCATTTTTCTCTTTCGTCATATCATGGGAAACCTGGCTTTCAGGCATTGACCCCGTCACCACGGAGACTCGCGTTGCGCCGGGTGCAAACAGGCGAAACGTAATGCTTTTATCCGCATTAACCTGGGTCACATAGTGGCTGACCGGGGTAGTCTGGTCAGGTGTGACCGGCAACGGTGCGGCAATCACGTCTGTTCCAATACCGATCCCGATGCTGATGGCCATCGCCAGGCACGCTAATGAATTTTTCATATACCATCCTTTGCTGTTTTTTCGTCTCACGTTAGCGCGTTTCGAACGTCAGGCAACGGATGAAGGGGAAAATTGTGATTACACTAGAAATAACAACGCCGGTGAGTACCGGCGTTGTTATCAGATGACAGGATTACTCTTTCGGATCTTTACCCGCCAGCAGCTTGTCCAGCTCGTCGCCGCCCACGTGACGGAAGTCCTGACCCTTCACGAAGTAGAAAATGTATTCGCAAATATTCTGGCAGCGGTCACCGATACGCTCGATAGAACGCGCGCAGAACAGGGCCGTCAGCACGCTCGGGATCGTGCGGGAATCTTCCATCATGTAGGTCATCAGCTGGCGCACGATGCCTTCATACTCCTGATCGACCTTCTTGTCTTCACGGTAGATACGCACCGCTTCGTCCAGATCCATCCGCGCAAAGGCATCCAGCACGTCGTGCAGCATCTGCACGGTGTGGCGGCCCAGTGACTCCAGGCTGACCAGCAGCGGCTGATGCTGCTGCGAAAACTTCTCCAGCGCGGTGCGGCAGATTTTATCGGCGACGTCACCGATACGTTCCAGCTCGGCGATGGTTTTGATGATCGCCATCACCAGACGCAGGTCGCTCGCCGTCGGCTGACGTTTCGCGATAATGCGCACGCAGGCTTCGTCGATAGCCACTTCCATCATGTTGACGTTTTTATCGCCTTCAATGACGCGCTTCGCCAGCTCGCTGTCCTGGTTGTGCATCGCCGTAATCGCATCAGAAAGCTGCTGCTCGACCATGCCGCCCATGGTCATCACCTGGGTGCGAATGCTTTCCAGCTCTGCGTTGAACTGGCCGGAAATGTGTTTATTAAGATTGAGGTTGTCCATGGTTTCTCCACATGCACTAAGGCAAATCAACCGTAGCGGCCAGTAATATAATCTTCGGTTTGTTTCTTCGCGGGCTTAGTGAACAGATCGTCCGTGTTACTGAACTCAATCAATTCACCCAGGTACATAAACGCCGTGTGATCGGAGCAACGCGCAGCCTGCTGCATGTTGTGGGTCACGATAACCACGGTGTAATCCTGCTTCAGCTCGGTGATCAGTTCTTCAATACGACCGGTTGAAATCGGGTCCAGCGCTGAACACGGCTCATCCAGCAGCAACACTTCCGGGCGAATCGCAATACCGCGCGCAATGCACAGACGCTGCTGCTGACCACCGGAGAGAGAGTACCCGCTCTGGTGCAACTTATCTTTGGTTTCGTTCCATAATGCGGCCTTGGTCAAAGCCCACTGCACGCGCTCATCCATATCGGCACGGGAGAGCTTTTCAAACAGGCGAACGCCAAAGGCGATGTTGTCATAAATAGACATCGGGAACGGCGTGGGTTTCTGGAACACCATCCCCACTTTCGCGCGCAGCAGGGCGATATCCTGAGCCTGGGTCAGAATGTTTTCGCCGTCGAGGATGATTTCCCCTTCAGCGCGCTGCTCCGGATAGAGCGAATACATTTTGTTAAAGGTACGCAGCAGCGTGGATTTCCCACAGCCGGACGGACCGATAAATGCCGTGACCTGGTTCTTCGCGATATCCAGGTTGATGTTCTTCAGGGCATGGAATTTGCCGTAGTAGAAGTTCAAATCACGAACCTGAATCTTACCCGGGGCATTATCAACCATACTCATTGACTCATTTCCTCATTCGGCGCCGCGAGCTGCCGCGCCGTAAAAAATTAACCGTGTTTCTTCTTCGCGAAAATGACGCGCGCCAGAATGTTCAGCAACAGTACGCAAAGGGTAATGATCAGCACCCCGGCCCAGGCCAGCTGCTGCCATTCCGCGAAGGGGCTCATCGCAAATTTAAAGATCGTCACCGGCAGGTTGGCGATCGGCTGCATCATGTCCGTGCTCCAGAACTGGTTGGAGAGGGACGTAAACAGCAGCGGCGCCGTTTCACCCGCAATACGCGCCACCGCCAGCAGGATACCGGTCATGATCCCGGAGACCGACGCCTTCAGCGTAATCGCAGAGATCATCTTCCATTTTGGCGTACCCAGCGCGTAAGCCGCTTCACGCAGGCTGTCCGGCACCAGTTTTAGCATGTTCTCGGTGGTTCGAATCACAATCGGCACCTGCAGCAGCGCCAGCGCAATCACACCCGCCCAGCCGGAGAAGTGTTCCATCTGCGCCACCACGACGGTGTAAACGAACAGACCCACGACGATAGACGGGGCTGACAGCAAAATGTCGTTAATGAAACGAATCACTTCCGCCAGCAAGGATTTACGACCGTATTCTGCCAGGTAGATGCCCGCCATGATGCCCAGCGGCGTGCCGAAGACCGTGGCCCAGAGGATCAGCAACCCGCTGCCCGCCAGGGCATTCGCCAGGCCACCACCCGCCGTGTTCGGCGGCGGCGTCATTTCGGTGAACAGCGAGAGTGACATTCCGTCAATCCCGCGAACGACCGTTGAGAAGAGGATCCAGACAAGCCAGAACAGACCGAATGCCATCGTCGCCATAGAGAGCGTCAGGGCAATGCGGTTTTTCATGCGGCGTCTGGCCTGCATTTTGCGGCGGGATTCCGCCAGTTCAGCAGTAGCTTGCATTTCGAGAGTGGCCATTAGCGTGCTCCCTCATTTTTAGCGAGACGCATAATCATCAGCTTGGAAATCGCCAGAACAATGAAGGTAATAACGAACAGAATCAGACCCAGCTCCATCAGCGCCGCGACGTGCAGACCCGATTCCGCTTCCGCAAACTCATTCGCCAGCGCAGAGGTAATACTGTTGCCCGGCATATAAAGCGACGCGCTGTCGAGCTGGTAGGTGTTACCGATGATGAAGGTGACCGCCATGGTTTCACCCAGTGCACGACCTAAGCCCAGCATCACGCCCCCGATCACCCCATTTTTGGTGAACGGAAGGACAATGCGCCAGATCACTTCCCAGGTGGTGCAGCCGATGCCGTAGGCCGACTCTTTCATCATCACCGGCGTTTGTTCGAACACATCGCGCATCACCGCCGCAATGTACGGAATAATCATGATGGCGAGGATCACACCCGCCGCCAGAATGCCGATACCGAAAGCCGGGCCGGAGAACAGGGCCCCCACAAACGGAATGGCAGAGAGGACGTTACCCACCGGTTCCTGGAAGTACGTGGCGAACAGCGGCGCAAAGATGAACAGGCCCCACATGCCGTAGACGATACTCGGAATAGCTGCCAGCAGTTCGATGGCGATCCCCAGCGGACGACGCAGCCAGCCCGGCGCCAGCTCCGTCAGGAACAGGGCAATACCAAAGCTTACCGGAACCGCAATCAGCAGGGCGATGAACGAGGTCACCAGCGTGCCGTAAATTGGCACCAGGGCACCGTAGATGTCGTTCGGCGCATCCCACTCTTTACTCCACAAGAAGGAAAAACCGAATTTCTGGATGCTCGGCCAGGAGGAGAAAATCAGAGACACGATAATGCCGCCCAGCAGCAATAGCACAATCAGCGCAGCCAGTTTGACCAGCGCGCTGAAAATCATGTCACCTTTTTTACCCGGAGGGTTAAATGCAGGCTTGGTTGCAGCCATAAATTACTCTTCTGTTTGAGACGTTTTTACGAATATGCCCGGTGGCGCTGACGCTTACCGGGCCTACAGAGTAAACCGTAGGGCGGGTAAGCGCAGCGCCACCCGCCATCTTCGTTAAATATATCCTGTTAGTACAGCGCTTTACCGCTGCTGTCTTTCACGTTGGTTTTCCATGCAGCGCGAATCTGCTCAACCACGTTGTCTGGCAGGGTGGCGTAATCCAGAGCGTTAGCCTGTTTGCCGCCGTTTTTGTATGCCCAGTCGAAGAACTTCAGCACTTCAGCGCCCTGTTCAGGTTTCTTCTGCTCTTTGTGCACCAGGATGAAGGTGGTAGAGGTGATTGGCCACGCCCCTTCGCCCTTCTGGTTAGTCAGATCCTGCGCGAAGGATTTGCTCCAGTCAGCGCCTTTGGCGGCATTAGCAAAGTTCTCTTCGGTCGGGCTAACCGGTTTGCCGTCGGCAGACACCAGTTTGGTGTAGGACAGGTTGTTCTGCTTCGCGTACGCATACTCTACGTAGCCGATGGAGCCAGGCAGACGCTGTACGAACGCGGCGATACCGTCATTACCTTTACCGCCCAGACCGGTAGGCCAGTTAACGGTAGAGCCGGAGCCGACTTTAGATTTCCACTCTTCGTTCACTTTCGCCAGGTAGCTGGTGAACACGAAAGAGGTACCAGAACCATCCGCGCGGCGAACCACGGCGATGTTCTGGGAAGGCAGCTTCAGGCCTGGGTTGAGTTTGGCGATCGCTTCGTCATCCCATTTTTTGATTTTGCCCAGGTAGATGTCACCCAGGGTTTTGCCGTCCAGCACCAGCTCACCCGACTTCACGCCCGGCAGGTTGATCGCCAGAACCACGCCACCGATCACGGTAGGGAACTGGAACAGGCCTTCCTGAGCCAGTTTGTCATCAGACAGCGGAGCATCTGATGCGCCGAAATCAACCGTGTTCGCGGTAATTTGTTTTACGCCACCGGAGGAGCCGATACCCTGATAGTTAACCTTGTTACCGGTTTCTTTCTGGTAGGTATCCGCCCATTTGGCATACACCGGCGCAGGGAAGGTTGCACCAGCGCCAGTCAGGCTTGCTTCTGCAAATACAGAGAACGCGCTCAGAGATAAGGTCGCGGCGACAACAGTTGCGACAGTGGTACGCATAACTTTCATAATGTCTCCTGCAAGATTTTCGTAAATCGTTGTTTAGTGGCTACGATGAGCAAAATAGGACAAACAGGTGACAGATAAATGTACGAATTATGACAGTTTTATGACAATGCAGGCGTTAAAAATAACTCATTGATAATAAATGATATTTATTCAGGATGGCGTCATAGAGTTGTCATACAGAAAGGGATAAGCCTGGTACAAAAGGGGGAAAATGACAACGGCTGTCATAAACAGCCGTCGGGTGATTAATGTTCAATTTCCAGCGTGACCGTCGCGTACGCTTCAAACGTTCCAGGTTTTGGCTGAGCCCCCGTTGCGCTTGCAGGCGCAGCGGAAAAGGTAAGCGAATTGTTTTCGGCGCCGTTATTGTTTTCGCCCCTATCCATGTCCATCCTGCCGCCGTTGACGCTGACCTGACGATCCCACTTGTCGTATACCACAATGCCTACATCATCATTGCCGTTGACTTTCATCATCGTGGCATCGGCGTCAACAGGGTCTCCATGGAAAGTGGAGTAGACAATATTCTCATCCAGCATGCCTGTGCACTGTACCTGAATCGTCTTTTTTACCTTGTGACTCGTCACGGCGGTGCCTTTGGTAGCGGAAAATTCCGGGGCCGGGATTTTGCCAAAATCTATCTCAAGCGTCTGCCCGGGCGCTATCTCGCAGTTTTGCGGCACGACGATATCGCCAGCGATTTTGATCTCTGCCATTTTTTCGGTGCTGGAGGTCGAGGAGGCCGCATCCAGCCCTCCATAAAGATCGGCGACTATCGTACCTGGCACACTCACCCGGCCAATAAACGGCTTGTTAATTAAGAATGATATTTTTATTTGTGAACCGGTATTGAGTGTTGGTTCGCTCCCTTCCTCGCCAGGCGCATAACAATAGGAGCTATGAGACATTACGTTTGGTTCTGCGCTGAAAGGTACCGGTATATATTCTCTGCCAAGCACAAGTATCGACGTGGCGATGCTGAGGTTGTTATTAAGGGTAAAATAGGTATACCCGTTCTTTACCACATCTTCACTTAACGGCGATCGTGCGGTGTAGTAGATTTGGCGAAAGCCCGTAGAGTAATGCGTAAGACAGTTGCATTGCGCTTTGTAACTCGTAGATGAACTGAGCGTTTCCAGATCCCTGATCTCTGTACCTGCTTTATTTTTATCCGCCGGGATCGACTGCCCGTTCAGATTAAGGTTATAGATATAAGCGCCACCTTCGGAGTGACAAATCCCGTCGCCCGTGGTGTACGCCTTGCATACTGGCGTCATAAATATTATCAACGCGCTTAAAAACAGAGGTGTCCTGAATTTCATCTTATTTCCCTATTGGCATACTGCCGATATTTGTATCAGTTCAACGCCTTCTGGCGGGGTAAAATGGTAGTTAACCGGGCAGGTCATCGTGTTATCTGCACCCCACTTCAGGACAAACGCCCCCTCTTCCGGCATGCCGGACAGATAAAGCTCGCCATTTTCGCCCACAATGCCGGTTACGCTGCCGTGGGGTAAATCAGCCGAGGCCATTGCGCCAAACGGCACCGGTTTGCCACTCTTCTGCCGCACATTGAACAGGACGCGATAGCCCACGTGAGTGACAAACTCCGCCCGTACCACCGCGCCGCGCGTCGGGATAACGCTGAGGATACTGTTGTCGATTTCGACGTTGGCCTTCGCAAAGTAATCGCTGTCGATCTCCACTCTGTTTTCATCGTAGGCATTGAGCTGCGTCTGTACCGTATAGCCGCGCCAGTCCGTCGCCTTACCCGTACCATTCTCCAGCGCCAGGCCGGAAGCTCCCGGGGCTTTAACCAGCGCGACGGTTTCCCCCAGCTCCTGAGAGAAAGTTATGCCATCGCTGTGGGCCAGAATCCCGCCCTTTATTCCATAGTTAAGGCGCTGGTTGTCCTGGGTATAGTCGTAACTGGCGTTTACCGAACCATATGTGCCGTCATAGCCCACCCCTGCGCTGTTGTTGTAATCTTCGTTATCCGCATCGTAAGACTGCTGAACGTTCCAGGAGAGGTTGTGCGCATCCAGCGCGTTACCGCTCAGCCCCACCTGGTGCATCCCTTTTCCATGGTTGTTTTGGGTGTACCCATAGTTGACGTAGCTATCATGTAGCCAGCCTGACAACGGTATGGAGAGAGAGAGCATAAAAATCTGTTCGCTGCCCTGGCTGTCGCTGATGTCAGTGTCGGTGCTATTTTGGGCCGAGGTGAGTGAATCGGTGTAGTTCCAGGAGACGTTCCAGGAAATAGAGCGCCAGCTATTGCTGTAGCCCAGCTGCACCAGCCGCTCGACTTCATTCGTCTTCCAGTACTGCTGGCGGCTAAGGGTAAGATAAATATTTCCCATCCCGTCGCCAAAGGTCTGCGTCCATGTTCCCTCCAGACGGCTACGGCGGTTACCTGTCGTCCAGAAGTCGCTCTCGTTATTCTGCCGGGACGCCCATTCGTTCAGGGTGTAGTAGCCCTCTGTGGAGTAGCGGTAGCCCACCAGCCGAAACGTTGTGTTAGTTTCATCAAAACGTTTGGAATAGAGAAAACGGTAAGATTGCCCGCTTTCGTCATCGTCCTCAAACCGCGCGCGGGCATGCGTTACGTCCAGCGAAATGGCGCCCAGCGAACCCATATCTTTCCCCACGCCAAGCGCGGCGGAGGTGTAATCGCTGGTTCCCTGCACGCCCCCGTAGAGGGTAATACCCGCAGGAAAACCGTGTAACACCTGCGCCTGAAAAACGGTCGGCTGAAAATCGTTTTGATCGCGCAGTTCACCCGCGCTGATATCGACATCGGTTTGATCTTCACGCTTCAGGATCGCCAGTGAGGCGTAAGGCTGGGTAAAATGTTGCTCGCTGCCATCCTCTTCTTTGATGGTAACATCCAGATCGCCACCCGAATTGGTAGTGTTTAAATCCTTGAGCGCAAACGCTCCCTGCGGTACGGCAGACTGGTAAATGATGTAACCGTTTTGCCGCACAATCACGGTCGCATTGCTTTTCGCCACGCCGCGAACCACTGGCGCAAACCCCGTCAGGCTCGAAGGCAGCATGTCATCATCCGTGTAGAGACGCATCCCACGCAGTTGCGTGCTGTCAAACACGTCGCTTGCGGTCCACGTATCCCCCAGCATGATTTGGCTGCGTAACGCGGCGATATCGCGCTGTAAATAGGTATTGATCGAATGATACGAAGACTCGCCATCGGTCACGTTTAGCGTACTGTAGTTACGTAAACGCCATGCCCCCAGGTTGGCACCGTTGCGCAGGTTCAGATAATAAAAATCGTCGTTAACATCCTCGTTCGAATGCACCGTGCTGGAGCCGGAAAAATCGTAGTTCACCATAAGCGCATTGATGCCCTCATCCCAGCGTGAGGGACTGATATAGCCGCGCGCCGATACATCAATATAGATTTGCGGCAACGTGACGTTAAGCTGGAGTTTATCCGTATCAAACGTCCAGCTTGAGCCGGGAACGAGCGGCGCGGGGTTCAGACAGGCTTTGTCATCTATGTCGTTAAGGGCCTTGATAGCCGCCACTTTTACCCCAAGCTCAGCGAGCACGGTTTTGACGTCTGAGAAGCAAGGATGAAGGTTGCTGGTGGCAGTATCTTCGACAAAGGTTACCTCCCGGCGGTCAACATATTCGCCGTTAACATGAATACTGACCTTATAGTTCCCGACAGGCAGACTGCTCGCGCGATTAAACTGGTGGATATCCACGTCCACCGGATGATCGATTTCAAGCAGCGCAGGGTTAAACATATCCCTCGCGGCCGCCTCGCCGGATAAACCAAGCACCATCCCGGAAGCAAGCGCGATGAAAATACGGGAACACTCCATAAATAAACCATCCTTTGCTTAAAGCGCAGCTTTTAAATCCTGGCTAATCGCACCGAAATCATTCACATACCGCCACACCAGCGCATGGCCATTCACGCCTTCCGGTAAGGGTAAACGCAGGGTTTCAAAGGGATGGACGATATTGAGTGGCACATCTTTGCCGTCCACTGTCACATTCATAACGTTGATATTTAGCGGCGTGGGATTTTCAACTACCAACTGCCGATTTTCTCTGTGCCACTTCACCTGCGTAGCGGCGTGCTCCGGGGTGATGTTCAACGAGGCCGGACGCCAGAACAGCTTGATACGCGTCTTAATAGCGATTTCCATCGCGTTCGGCTTATTGCTCGCCGGGGGAATATTTTTGATGTTCAGCCAGAACACCGACTCCCGATCCTGCGGTAAATTGCCCTCGGTTTTCATAATGCGCAGAATTTTTTCCTGCCCAGCCTCCAGACGAGATACCGGTGGAATGACGGTAAACGGTGGTTTTTTCGCGGTTCCTGTATTATTGAAGGGGTCAACCCATGTTTGAATAAGATAAGGGATAGCCGCTTCGTTATTTTTGACAGTAATGGTTGTGTCGGATTTATCACTCAAATAAATCACTCGTGTGCCACCAATAACCACACCTGCCGATGCCAGTGTAGAAATACCCGTAAGACAACACGCTATTAATACATTCACTATACGCCCTGGCATAATCCAATGTCCTTATATATAAAGGAGCCTGTTAATAAGTTCTTAACAGGCTCCGAATCCATAATCGCTGATTATTTCAGATATTCAATAGTAAACTGAGAGTCAGCATTCGCAGTACCCGGCGTCACTGTTGCCAGAGTCTGGACGAATTTCGCTTTGAATCCCATATCCGCTTTACCATCAGCAATGGCAACGTATTTAGAATTGTTATACAAAGGGATCGCGGTATCATCGCTCAGGTTGAACAGTTTAATCGCCACGCCCGTCGCCGCAATGGCGTCGCCGCTGCCAGTGAACTCGCCGTCCGTACCGTCTTCGTTCACCGGCGTACCGATTGAGAGATAACCTTTACCGATGGTATCTTTATCTTCCGTCCCGTCAAAGCGTACTGCCGCCTGAGTATAGGTTGCCGGGCAGCCTTCCAGACGGATGTGGAAATCTTTAACAGACGCGGTGGAATCAATACCTGCGAAAGTAGTGGCCGCCACACGACCAATATTAACAGTCTGGTTGCTGGTATCAGTCGTGACTGTACAGGTAGAATCAATCACCTCGCCACGGAAATGAACAGTACCGTCAGCCGCTAATGTCGCACCTGAAAACAGGGCGGAAGATAAAACCAGCGAAGTGGCTATAACGTTTAATTTCATGAAACTCTCCATAATTTATATTATTTGTATGCGTTTCATTTACACATTCAAATAAAACACACCATCCTTTAAAGCGTGGCGATAGTACAATTCATTCCTGCCCTATGACAAACACGTTTTCTCTCATGAAATATCTTTAAAATAAAATAATAAAAACGAAAAATAAAAAACCCCTTACAAATAAGAATAAAAAATAATTAAAAAATGCTATTGATGTCTCTTTTCTGTTTTTTTGAGAATTTATCAATATCTTTTCTTTGCCACCGCTAAATAAGATTATTTTTTAAGCAGAAATCGGCGAGACAATCAGATGACGCAATAATGTAAGGAAACATGAAAAAAGAAACAGGCTGCGATAAAAAGAAGTAATCGCTGAGGGGAGGACTATGAGGCTGCCAGAATACTGGCAGCCTCGGGTAGGCTGGAGATTATTCTACTGTAACGGACTTCGCCAGGTTACGCGGCTGGTCAACGTCGGTGCCTTTGATCAGCGCCACGTGATAGGCCAGCAGCTGCAGCGGAACGGTGTAGAAGATCGGCGCAATCACCTCTTCCACATGCGGCATCTCGATGATGTGCATGTTGTCGCTGCTGGCGAAACCGGCATCTTTATCAGCAAAGACGTACAACACGCCGCCACGGGCGCGGACTTCTTCGATGTTGGACTTCAGTTTTTCCAGCAGTTCGTTGTTCGGTGCCACGACGATAACCGGCATATCCGCGTCAATCAGCGCCAACGGACCGTGTTTCAGCTCGCCTGCCGCATAGGCTTCAGCGTGAATGTAAGAGATCTCTTTCAGCTTCAGCGCGCCTTCCAGCGCAATCGGATACTGATCGCCACGGCCCAGGAACAGGGCGTGATGTTTGTCAGAGAAATCTTCCGCCAGAGCTTCAATGCGTTTGTCCTGAGACAGCATCTGCTCAATACGGCTCGGCAGCGCCTGCAGACCGTGAACGATGTCATGCTCAACAGAGGCATCTTCACCTTTCAGACGCGCCAGTTTCGCCACCAGCATCAGCAGAACCGTCAGCTGAGTGGTAAACGCCTTGGTGGAGGCCACGCCGATTTCGGTACCCGCTTTGGTCATCAGCGCCAGATCGGATTCACGCACCAGCGATGAGCCCGGGACGTTACAGATGGCCAGAGAACCCAGATAACCCAGCTCTTTAGAGAGACGCAGCGCCGCCAGGGTATCTGCCGTTTCACCTGACTGGGAAAGGGTGATCATCAGGCTGTTACGACGCACGGCAGATTTGCGATAGCGGAACTCAGACGCAATTTCTACGTCGCACGGCACGCCCGCCAGAGATTCAAACCAGTAGCGAGAGACCATACCGGAGTTGTAGGAGGTGCCGCAGGCCACGATCTGAATATGCTCAACCTTGCTGAGCAGTTCGTTCGCGTTTGCGCCCAGCTCGCTTAGATCCACTTCACCATGGCTGATGCGCCCGGTCAGGGTGTTTTTGATGGCGTTTGGCTGCTCGTAAATCTCTTTCTGCATGTAGTGACGGTAAGCGCCTTTGTCGCCCGCGTCGTACTGCAGATTCGATTCGATCTCCTGACGTTTCACCTGCTCGCCTTTGGTATCGAACACGGTTACGCTGCGGCGAGTCACTTCGGCGATATCCCCCTCTTCGAGGAAGATAAAGCGACGCGTTACCGGCAGCAGTGCCAGCTGATCGGAAGCGATAAAGTTTTCACCCATGCCCAGGCCGATAACCATCGGGCTACCGGAACGCGCGGCCAGCAGCGTGGACGGGTCGCGGGAATCCATGATCACCGTACCGTACGCACCGCGCAGCTGAGGAATAGCGCGCAGCACCGCATCACGCAGCGTACCGCCCTGCTCAAGTTCCCAGTGCACCAGGTGAGCAATCACTTCGGTGTCAGTTTCAGAGACGAAGGTGTAGCCGCGCGCTTTCAGTGCTTCACGCAGCGGTTCGTGGTTTTCGATAATGCCATTGTGCACGACCACGATGTGTTCAGACACATGCGGGTGCGCGTTGCCTTCAGACGGTTCGCCGTGCGTCGCCCAGCGGGTGTGCGCAATACCGGTTCCCCCGTGCAGCGGATGTTCTTCCGCGGCCTGGGCCAGCATCTGCACTTTACCGAGACGGCGCAGACGGGTCATATGACCTTCTGCATCGACAACAGCCAGACCGGCAGAGTCGTAACCACGGTATTCCAGACGACGTAAACCTTCGAGAAGGATTTCAGCAATATCACGCTGCGCAACTGCGCCAACAATTCCACACATAATTTTAGATTCCGAATTTAGGCATAATGCCTGCGTTGTCGCTGACCTGTATTTGCCCTTTCCGGGCGCCCCGAGCCTTGTAGAGAGTGGGGTTATTTTTATGGGTACTGCTTGTGGGGGGAGATATATGTTTATCTCCTCACCCGGGTTTGCCTGATGACGGCTACGCCTTATCAGGCCTACTCAATCGTAGGGCGGGTAAGCGTAGCGCCACCCGCCTTGGTGTTACTTCTTCTTCACAGGACGTTTCCAGCCCTGCTTGTGCACCTGCGGCACACGGCTTAATACCAGTTCGTTATCGGCGATATCGCGCGTAACGGTTGTCCCGGCGGCAATCGTTACGCCGTTACCCACGGTAACAGGCGCCACCAGTTGGGTGTCGGAACCGACAAACACATCATCACCGATGATGGTTTTAAACTTATTGGCGCCGTCATAGTTACAGGTGATTGTGCCTGCGCCAATGTTGACGTTGTCACCAATTTCCGCGTCGCCCAGATAGGTTAAATGACCGGCTTTAGAGCCTTTACCCAGACGCGCTTTTTTCATCTCAACGAAGTTGCCCACGTGAGCGCCTTCCAGCAGCTCAGCGCCCGGGCGCAAACGCGCAAACGGGCCGATGGTACAGGCCACATCCAGACGGGCATTTTCCACCACGCTGTACGGGCTGATTTCACAGTCGTCACCAATGACGCTGTTTTTGATCACGCAGCCAGCGCCAATTTTGACGCGGTTGCCCAGCGTCACGTTACCCTCGAGGATGACGTTAGTATCAATTTCAACGTCGCGCCCGTGCGCTAACGTTCCACGCAGATCGAAACGCGCCGGATCGCGCAGCATCACGCCAGCCAGAAGGAGTTTCTCGGCCTGTTCGGACTGATAAACGCGCTCAAGACGGGAGAGTTGAAGACGGTTGTTCACCCCTTCGGTTTCGCTGATGCGCGCCGGATGGACCGCCGCAATCTCGCGCCCTTCCAGGTATGCCATCGCAATAATGTCGGTGATGTAGTATTCACCCTGGGCGTTATTATTATTGAGCTTCGACAGCCAGCGCTTCATATCCGCACCATTGGCAATCAGGATACCGGTGTTGATCTCCTGAATCTGACGCTGCGCCTCGCTGGCATCTTTATGCTCAACAATACCCGTAACGTTGCCGTTTTCACGGGTGATACGGCCATAACCGGTTGGATCGTCCAGCACGACGGTTAATAAACCGATGCCGCCCTGCGGTTTGGCTTCACGCAGGCGAGTCAGCGTTTCAACGGAGATCAGCGGGACATCGCCGTAGAGCATCAAAATGTCTTCGTCATCCGCAAAGAAGGGCGCTGCCTGCTGCATGGCATGGCCTGTACCCAACTGCTCGGCCTGAAGCACCCAGTTGAGCTTGTCGTCGCTCAGCGTCTTTTTAAGCAGATCGCCGCCGTGGCCGTAGACCAGGTGGACCTGACTGGCGCCCAATTCATTCGCTGCATCAATGACGTGCTGCACCATTGGCTTTCCTGCAAGCGTGTGAAGCACTTTAGGCAGGTCGGAATACATGCGGGTCCCTTTGCCTGCGGCAAGGATCACCACGCTCATCGCACTGTTTGACATACGCATCCTGACGGTAGTTTGAGTGAGAAGTAAAAACGTTTGATGCTTAAAATTCTACATCTTTTTCATCATGAATTAAGGCCGAAAAAAAAAGCCAGCCTGGTATCCAGACTGGCTTTTGTGCTTTTCAAGCCGGTGTTACATCGCTTTTTTGGTCAACTCGATAACGCGCAGTTTCGCGATCGCTTTGGCCAGCTCCGCAGACGCCTGAGCGTAATCCACGTCGCCATGAGAGCTGCTAATGTGCTCTTCAGCCTTACGCTTCGACTCCAGGGCTCGCGCTTCGTCGAGATCCTGGCCACGAATAGCGGTATCGGCCAGAACGGTCACACTGCCAGGCTGCACTTCAAGAATGCCGCCGGACAGATAGATAAACTCTTCGTGACCGAACTGTTTAACGATGCGGATCATACCAGGCTTAATGGCGGTGAGCAGCGGTGCGTGACCCGGGAAAATACCCAGCTCACCTTCACTACCCGTTACCTGGATTTTCTCGACCAGACCAGAGAACATTTGTTGCTCTGCGCTGACGACGTCCAGGTGGTAAGTCATTGCCATATCACCCTCCGATTAAGGCGTTAAAGTTTTTTGGCTTTTTCCACAGCTTCTTCGATGGAACCAACCATGTAGAACGCCTGCTCTGGCAGGTGATCGTATTCGCCTTCCATGATGCCTTTAAAGCCACGGATGGTGTCTTTCAGGGAAACGTATTTACCCGGAGAACCGGTGAATACTTCCGCAACGAAGAACGGCTGGGACAGGAAGCGCTGGATCTTACGCGCACGTGCTACCACCAGTTTGTCTTCTTCAGACAGTTCATCCATACCCAGGATGGCGATGATGTCTTTCAGTTCCTGGTAACGCTGCAGCAGGGACTGTACGCCACGCGCGGTGTCGTAGTGTTCCTGACCAACAACCAGTGGATCCAGCTGACGGCTGGTGGAGTCCAGCGGGTCAACGGCTGGGTAGATACCCAGAGACGCGATCTGACGGCTCAGTACCACGGTTGCATCTAAGTGCGCAAAGGTGGTGGCTGGAGATGGGTCAGTCAAGTCATCCGCAGGTACGTATACCGCCTGAACGGAGGTGATAGAACCGGTTTTGGTAGAGGTGATACGTTCCTGAAGAACACCCATCTCTTCCGCCAGCGTTGGTTGATAACCTACCGCTGAAGGCATACGACCCAGCAGTGCAGATACTTCAGTACCGGCCAGGGTGTAACGATAGATGTTATCAACGAACAGCAGAACGTCACGGCCTTCGTCACGGAACTTCTCAGCCATCGTCAGGCCGGTCAGCGCAACGCGCAGACGGTTTCCAGGTGGCTCGTTCATCTGGCCGTAAACCAGGGATACTTTGTCCAGAACGTTGGAGTCAGTCATTTCGTGGTAGAAGTCGTTACCCTCACGAGTACGTTCACCTACACCCGCAAATACGGAGTAACCGGAGTGCTCGATCGCGATGTTACGGATCAGCTCCATCATGTTTACGGTTTTACCTACACCCGCACCACCGAACAGACCAACTTTACCGCCCTTCGCAAACGGACACATCAGGTCGATAACTTTGATACCGGTTTCCAGCAGTTCCTGAGAGCTGGACAGCTCTTCGTAGGAAGGTGCCGCGCGGTGGATAGCCCAACGCTCTTCTTCACCGATGTCGCCTTTCATGTCGATTGGCTGACCCAATACGTTCATGATACGACCCAGTGTTGCTTTACCTACCGGGACTTCGATCGGGTGCTCAAGGTCTTTTACTTCCAGACCACGACGCAGACCGTCGGAAGAACCCATCGCGATGGTACGCACGATACCGCCGCCGAGCTGCTGCTGAACTTCCAGCACCAGGCTCTCGTTACCATTCTGTACCTCAAGCGCGTCGTACACGCGTGGTACGGCGTCCTGAGGGAACTCGACGTCCACCACGGCGCCGATTACCTGGACAATCTTTCCAGTAGCCATCTTGAATCCTCTACGTAATTCGTAAACCTGGTTAAACCGCGGCGGCCCCCGAGACGATCTCGGTGAGTTCCTGAGTAATGCTGGCCTGACGAGCTTTGTTGTAAACCAACTGCAGCTCTTTAATCAGGCTGCCGCCATTATCGGTCGCGGCTTTCATCGCCACCATTCGTGCGGCCTGCTCGCTGGCCAGGTTTTCTACAACGCCCTGATAAACCTGAGATTCAACGTAACGACGCAGCAGGGTATCCAGCAGCGGTTTCGGATCGGGTTCATACAGGTAATCCCAGGCTTTTTGCTTCAGCTCGTCATCTTCTGATGCCGGTAACGGCAGCATCTGAGTGAGCGTTGGAACCTGAGACATGGTGTTAATGAATTTGTTGCTGACAACGTACAGTCTGTCCAGACGGCCTTCATCATAGGCCTGCAACATCACTTTAACCGGGCCGATCAGTTCGGACAGGGACGGGTTATCACCCATACCGGTCACCTGAGCGACAATGTTGCCACCAACGGAGTTAAAGAAAGAGACGCCTTTAGAGCCGATCATTGCGATATCGCACTGAACGCCTTTTTCAGACCATGCTTTCATATCCGCCAGCAGTTTTTTGAACAGGTTAATGTTCAAGCCGCCACACAGACCACGGTCGGTCGACACCACCAGGTAGCCCACGCGCTTAACGTCGCGTTCTTCCAGGTAAGGGTGCTTATATTCCAGATTACCGTTTGCAAGGTGACCAATCACTTTGCGCATGGTTTCTGCATAAGGACGGCTGGCCGCCATGCGATCCTGCGATTTACGCATTTTGGAAGCGGCGACCATCTCCATCGCTTTAGTGATCTTTTGCGTGTTCTGGACGCTTGCGATCTTACTACGTATCTCTTTTGCGCCGGCCATGAGCTTCTCCTCAATGCCAGGCGGCTTGTCCTGAGACAAGCCGCCGGACGATTACCAGGATTGGGTTGCTTTGAAGGAATCGAGGATAGCTTTCAGCTTGCCTTCGATTTCGTCGTTATAGCCACCGGTCTGGTTGATCTCTTGCATCAGCGGAGCGTGATCACGGTCGACGTAAGCCAGCAGAGCGGCTTCGAAGCTACCGATTTTCGCCAGTTCCACATCTTCGAGGTAACCGCGTTCAGCCGCGAACAGTACCAGGCCCTGCTGAGCAACAGACATTGGTGCATACTGTTTCTGCTTCAGCAGCTCGGTCACTTTCTGACCGTGGCTCAGCTGTTTACGGGTTGCTTCGTCCAGATCGGATGCGAACTGAGAGAACGCAGCCAGTTCACGATACTGTGCCAGCGCGGTACGGATACCACCGGACAGTTTCTTGATGATCTTGGTCTGTGCAGCACCACCCACACGGGATACGGAGATACCCGGGTTAACCGCCGGACGAATACCGGAGTTAAACAGGTTGGTTTCCAGGAAGATCTGACCATCGGTAATGGAGATTACGTTGGTCGGAACGAACGCAGAAACGTCACCCGCCTGGGTTTCAATGATCGGCAGCGCGGTCAGAGAGCCCGTTTTACCCTTCACTTCACCTTTGGTGAAGTTCTCGACGTATTCCGCGTTAACGCGGGAAGCACGCTCCAGCAGACGAGAGTGGAGGTAGAATACGTCGCCAGGGAACGCTTCACGTCCAGGTGGACGACGGAGCAGCAGGGAAACCTGACGATAAGCAACAGCCTGCTTAGACAGGTCATCGTATACGATCAGCGCATCTTCACCGCGGTCACGGAAGTATTCGCCCATTGCGCAACCGGCGTATGGTGCCAGGTATTGCAGTGCAGCAGATTCAGACGCGGTCGCCACAACAACAATGGTGTTAGACAGCGCGCCGTGCTCTTCCAGTTTACGAACCACGTTGGAAATGGTGGACGCTTTCTGGCCGATGGCCACGTACACACATTTGATGCCGGAGTCACGCTGGTTGATGATGGCGTCGATTGCCATCGCGGTTTTACCGGTCTGACGGTCACCGATGATCAGTTCACGCTGACCACGACCGATTGGGATCATGGCGTCAACGGACTTATAACCTGTCTGAACAGGCTGATCTACGGACTGACGGTCGATAACGCCCGGTGCGATAACTTCGATTGGGGAGAAGCCATCGTGCTCAACCGGACCTTTACCGTCGATTGGCGCACCCAGGGTGTTAACAACGCGACCCAGCAGGCCACGGCCAACCGGTACTTCCAGAATACGGCCAGTACACTTAACCTTCATGCCTTCGGCGAGGTCAGCGTATGGACCCATCACAACTGCACCAACGGAGTCGCGCTCCAGGTTCAGTGCGATAGCGTAACGGTTACCCGGCAGGGAAATCATCTCACCCTGCATACAATCGGCCAGGCCGTGGATGCGGATAACACCGTCACTTACAGAAACAATAGTACCTTCGTTGTGAGCTTCACTCACAACATTGAACTGAGCAATGCGCTGCTTGATCAGTTCGCTGATTTCGGTGGAATTCAGTTGCATGCTCCAGTCCCCTTAAGACTGCAAGACGTCTGCAAGGCGCTCAAGACGGCCGCGTACGCTGCCATCAATGACCATATCACCCGAACGGATGATTACGCCTGCCATTACAGACTTATCGATTTTGCAATTCAGCTTAACTTTGCGTGACAGACGTTTTTCCATCGCGGCGGTAATTTTCGCAAGCTGTTCGTCACTCAGTTCAGTCGCAGAAGTCACTTCGACTTCAGCGGTAGCTTCACTAAGGGCACGTAAGTGCTCAAACTGCTCGAGAACATCCGGGAGCACACGGAGACGACCATTCTCTGCCATCACCTTAATCAGGTTCTGGCCGTTGGCATCCAGTTGCTCTCCGCACACGGCGATAAACGACGCGGCGAGGGTTTCAGGTGCTAACGCACCGGAAAGCAACTCGGCCATTTGTTCGTTTTTCGTCACCTCAGCGGCAAACGCCAGCATATTCTGCCAGCGATCGACATTTTGGTGTTCGATAGCAAAGTCAAAAGCTGCTTTGGCGTAGGGGCGAGCTACCGTAACAAATTCAGACATCAGCCCCTCCCTCCTTACAGTTCAGCGACAAGTTTGTCCACGATGTCGCTGTTAGCAGCTTCATCCACGGAACGTTCGATGATCTTCTCGGCGCCAGCAACAGCCAGAATCGCAACCTGCTTACGCAGTTCTTCACGAGCACGTTTACGCTCAGCTTCAATTTCAGCCTGAGCCTGTGTCACGATCTTAGTACGTTCCTGTTCTGCTTCAGCTTTCGCTTCGTCCAGGATCTGCGAACGACGTTTGTTAGCCTGTTCGATGATAACCTGAGCTTCCGCTTTCGCTTTTTTCAGCTGGTCTGTCGCGTTGGCCTGTGCAAGGTCCAAATCTTTCTTAGCGCGTTCTGCAGAAGCCAGACCGTCAGCAATTTCTTTCTGACGTTTTTCGATGGCTGCCATTAAAGGCGGCCATACATACTTCATGCAGAACCAGACAAAGAGAATAAACGCGATGGCCTGGCCGAGGATTGTTGCGTTCATGTTCACAGCACAATACCTCTTTAATATCTGTGGCTTAGGGTTTTAAAACTACTACTACGCGACAGCAAACATCACGTACAGACCCAGACCTACAGCGATCATTGGGATAGCATCCACCAGACCCATAACGATAAAGAACTGAGTACGCAGCAGAGGAATCAGATCAGGTTGACGCGCAGCGCCTTCCAGGAATTTGCCCCCGAGGATGCCGATACCGATCGCAGCACCGATAGCCGCCAGACCCATCATCACAGCGGCAGCCATGTACAGCAGATCCATATTCAGGTTTTCCATGACAGTCTCCAGTTTGTTTCAATTAAAACGTAGTAGTGTTGGTAAAAAATCAGTGCTCTTCAGACGCCATCGACAGATAGACGATCGTCAGAACCATGAAGATAAAGGCTTGCAGCGTAATGATCAGGATGTGGAAAATGGCCCACGGCACATTCAGAACCCACTGTGACCACCACGGCAGAAGACCCGCGATCAGAATGAAAATCAGCTCACCCGCATACATGTTGCCGAACAGTCGCAGACCCAGTGAAACAGGTTTGGACAGCAGGCTAACGCCTTCCAGGATCAGGTTGACCGGAATAAACGCCCAGTGGTTGAACGGCTGCAAGGTAAGCTCTTTCACAAAGCCGCTTACGCCTTTCATTTTGATGCTGTAGAAAAGAATCAGGATAAACACGCCCAGCGCCATCGACAGGGTGATGTTCACGTCCGCAGACGGAACCACGCGCAGTGCTGGCAGGCCGAAGATGTGCTCGCCAATAAACGGCAGCAGATCGATTGGCAGCAGGTCCATGAGGTTCATCAGGAAGACCCAAACGAACACGGTCAGCGCCAGCGGAGCAATAAGCTTGCTCTTGCCATGGTACATGTCTTTGACGCTGCCATGGACGAAGCCGATGATCATTTCGATGAAGGTCTGGAATTTCCCTGGTACACCGCTGGTCGCTCGTTTAGCAACACCGCGGAACATGGCCAGGAACAGAAGACCCAAAACCACCGAGAAGAACATGGAGTCGATGTTGATCGTCCAGAAGGTGGCCGGGGGGTTATGTGGATCCACCAGCGAGAATGTACGCAGGTCCAGCTGAAGGTTATTCAGATGGTGACCTATGTAATCCTGCGGCGTCATATTTTCTGAAGCCATGATGCCTTTTACCCTTTGTTATTGATTACAGCTGGAGCCAGAACTTGTACCACCAGCACCAAAACCCACGTTGCTATCAGCGGCATGAAGACCACTTTCAAAACCGCCAGCGCCATCACCAGTAGAGCAAAGGTCAGCAACACCTTACACACTTCGCCGAGGGCGAAGGACCAGGCCACGCGGCCTTTGGCAGGTGTATGCGCCTGATGACGCCAGGCAAAAATCATAAACAACACGTTTGGCAGCACAACCGCCAAACCCCCGCACACGGCGGAGATGCCCCAGAAGGGGTCTTTGAGGCTAAACAGCAGTCCACTTGCTATCACAGCCAGAAACTGAATGAACAGAAGCTTACGAGCAACGTTTCTACTCAAGAGCGACACAGACATCACGTTTTTACTCCTGCTCCCTTCGAGGTATGCCGCGTGTCGTATAAAACGTCCTTTAAGGCTCAGAGTCAAGCATCAAAAAGCGGTCAAATTATACGGTGCGCACCCGTGATTTCAAACATTAAGTAGCGAAAAGGTGAATAAATGTTTAAATATTTTTCCCCACCGCTATTTTTTAACTTTCGCTGAAAGCGTCAACCTTTGACCAAAACTGCAAACAGCGCGAAAACGTTGTCGATAAAGCGTGCACGAGATCACAAAACACACATTTGCGATAAGGTTGTATTTATCAAAGGCGCAAATCGCAGAAATTTATCTTTATGAAATTAAACGCAAAATGTCGCAACTATTTTCAAAACAGCCCAGTACACAATAAAAACCTTTTATTGACATTCTTAATAAATAATTAACATTGCGTTCTGGTTACTGCCTTCCACTTTTAGCAGACTTATATTTTCAAAGATGACTATCTTCTCGGTGAATAACGATTGCTTCGTTAACCGGAAGAAAAACCTTAGTGAAGCAGAGGTTAAAAGCTCCTCGGTAAATCCCCGGTAGTTGTGCTGTTTTTTAACATGATAAGAACAGCACGAATTCCACATTTTTTATTAATTTTTTAAAAATTGTTTGGCTTAATTATCACCAGGTGTCGTTCGCCTTCGAGCTGAGGAATCTGTAATTTCTCAATAGACTCGACAGCAAAACCGTCCGGAAGCTGTTCAATCTCATCGCCTGGCAACTGCCCTTTCAGTGCATAAAAGCGGCCATTCTCCGCAGGTAAGTGCTTGCACCAGCTCACCATATCGTTGAGCGACGCAAATGCGCGGCTGATAACCCCGTCAAACGGCGGCTCTGCCGGGAACTCCTCTACCCTGCTCTGCACGGGCGTGATGTTTTCAAGCTTTAGCTCATGCTGTACCTGGCGTAAAAAGCGCACGCGTTTGCCAAGGCTGTCCAGCAGCGTGAAATGGCTCTCAGGGCGAACAATCGACAGCGGAATACCCGGCAGACCAGGGCCCGTCCCCACGTCGATAAAGCGTTCACCTTTCAGCCAGGGAGCAACCACGATGCTGTCGAGAATGTGGCGAACGAGCATCTCGTTGGGGTCGCGAACAGACGTCAGGTTGTACGCTTTGTTCCATTTGTTCAGCATATCGACATAGGCCACCAGCTGATTTTTCTGGTGATCGGTGAGCGAAATACCTGCCTGATCCAGCAGACGAGAGAGTTTGTTGAGCACAGTGAATACCTGTTGAGAGTTTTTTTGCCCGGTAGCGCTGCCGCTTACCGGGCCTACGAATAAGTAGGGCGGGTCAGCGAAGCGCCACCCGCCAAAAGCAATGTCAATTACGCGCTACGGCGCAACATGCCCTGCTTTTTCAGCCACACCAGCAGGATCGAAATCGCCGCCGGGGTCACGCCCGAGATGCGGGATGCCTGACCGATCGACACCGGTTTGTGATCGTTCAGCTTGGCGATCACTTCGTTGGAAAGGCCCGTCACCTGGCGGTAGTCCAGCATTTCCGGCAGCAGCGTGTTTTCGTTACGCTGCTGTTTTTCGATCTCATCCTGCTGACGGGCGATGTAACCTTCGTACTTCACCTGGATCTCGACCTGCTCTGCCGCTTCAGCGTCTTCCAGGCCCGGCGCGAACGCGGTCAGTTTGACCAGGTTCTCGTAGGTGACTTCTGGACGGCGCAGCAGATCTTCACCGCTGGCTTCGCGCGACAGCGGCGCGGTTAAGTGAGCGTTCACTTCAGCAGCGGTTTCCGCCTGCGGATTCACCCACGTGGTTTTCAGACGCTGACGTTCCTGCTCAATGCGCTCCAGCTTCTCGTTGAAGCGCGCCCAGCGCTCGTCATCGACCAGACCCAGCTCGCGGCCCATTTCGGTCAGACGCAGGTCGGCGTTATCTTCACGCAGCATCAGGCGATATTCCGCGCGAGAGGTAAACATACGGTACGGTTCTTTGGTACCCAGCGTGCAGAGATCGTCAACCAGCACGCCCAGATAAGCCTGAGAACGCGCCGGAGCCCAGCCCTCTTTCTCAGCAGAGAAGCGCGCGGCGTTCAGACCGGCAAGCAGGCCCTGTGCAGCCGCTTCTTCGTAGCCGGTGGTGCCGTTAATCTGACCCGCGAAGAACAGACCGTGGATGAATTTGCTCTCCAGGGTCGGCTTCAGGTCACGCGGATCGAAGAAATCGTACTCAATAGCGTAGCCAGGGCGAACGATTTTTGCGTTCTCCATACCCTGCATTGAGCGAACAATTTGCATCTGTACGTCGAACGGCAGGCTGGTGGAGATGCCGTTCGGGTAAATTTCGTTTGAGGTCAACCCTTCCGGCTCCAGGAAGATCTGGTGCTGGTTGCGATCGGCAAAGCGCATCACTTTGTCTTCGATCGACGGGCAGTAGCGTGGACCGATCCCTTCGATCACGCCGGCGTACATCGGGCTGCGATCGAGGTTATTGCGGATCACGTCATGGGTTTTCTCGTTGGTGTGCGTGATGTAGCACGGCACCTGCTGCGGATGCTGTGCCGCATTGCCCATAAACGAGAAGACCGGCATTGGGTTATCACCGTGCTGTTGCGCCAGCACGCTGAAATCAATGGTGCGCGCATCAATACGCGGCGGCGTGCCGGTTTTCAGGCGGCTGACGCGCAGCGGCAGCTCGCGCAGACGGCGAGACAATGGGATAGACGGCGGATCGCCAGCACGGCCGCCGCTGTAGTTATCCAGACCAATATGAATTTTACCGTCAAGGAAGGTACCCACGGTCAACACCACGGCTTTGGCGCGGAATTTGAGGCCCATCTGGGTCACGGCGCCTACGACGCGATCGTTCTCAACGATAAGATCTTCAACCGCCTGCTGGAAGATCATCAGGTTCGGCTGGTTCTCCAGCGCGGTACGTACCGCCTGTCGATAAAGTACGCGGTCTGCCTGAGCACGGGTCGCCCGCACGGCGGGGCCTTTACTGGCGTTTAGTATCCTAAACTGAATGCCTGCGTGATCGATCGCTTTCGCCATCAGGCCGCCAAGTGCATCCACTTCTTTTACCAGGTGTCCTTTCCCAATGCCGCCAATCGCCGGATTACAGGACATTTGTCCCAGCGTGTCGATATTGTGTGTCAAAAGCAGGGTCTGCTGACCCATTCGCGCTGCGGCCATTGCGGCCTCAGTGCCTGCGTGACCCCCGCCAATGATGATGACGTCAAAAGGATCCTGATAAAACATGGTGGTCTGCCTCGCGTAAAGCGGTAAGAAAATGGATTGAAGCCCGGGCCGTGGATTCTACTCAACTTTAGTCTTTCGAGAAAGCATTGGGATCCTGGGCTATTAAAAAGAAGATCTTTTTATTTAGAGATCTGTTCTATTGTGATCTCTTATTAGGATCGCGAACCCGTGTGGATAAGTCCGATCTCATAAAGAAGATCATGCAGTTAGAAAGGATCGTTTGCTGTGAATGATCGGTGATCCTGGACCGTATAAGCTGGGATCAGATCGCGACTTTATACACAGGCTAAAAACTGCGCTACGGTTGTTCTTTGGATAACTACGGGTTAATACGAGCTTTTAACCAGAGTTATCCACATCTGTTCGCGCGATCTTTAATCGTTTTTGAGTAAATTTTTCCATTCCGCGAGCCAGATCTCGGCTGGATCCTCCGGAATGTCATGATCGAGGATGTTGATCTTGAGCGTTTCACCCAGCTGTTTTGCTCCGCAGGAGGTCACAGCGGCTTCGACTTTCTCTATTGCCCCGCAAAAGGTGTCATATTCACGACTGCCGATCCCTACTGCGCCAAAACGGACGTTTGACAGGTCGGGCTGCTGTTCCAGCAGTTCGTCATATAAAGGTTGCAGGTTATCCGGCAGATCGCCCGCGCCGTGCGTGGAGGTGATCAGCAGCCAGACCCCGTCAGTCGGGAGATCTTCCAGCAACGGGCCGTGCAGGGTTTCCGTAGAAAAGCCCGCCTCTTCCAGCTTTTCAGCCAGATGTTCCGCTACGTATTCTGCACCACCCAGGGTGCTGCCGCTGATAAGGGTAATGTCCGCCATTGATCGCTCGCCCAGATAAAGAGACGGCCATTGTACGCTGTGAACGAGCTGGGATCTACCTGTGGAAAATGTGGGAATGAATTTGCCCGATCACGGGCGGATGGTACGCATGATCGGGTTTTGCAGGGAGATCAGGGTCTCGGTGGACTGAATTTCATCGATTGTTTGGATCTTGTTGATAAGTACCTGCTGGAGCGCGTCGATGGATCGGCACATGACCTTAATAAAGATGCTGTAGTGCCCGGTGGTGTAGTACGCCTCGGTGACTTCATCCAGCGCGTTCAGTTTCGCCAGGGCGGAAGGGTAGTCTTTGGCGCTTTTTAGAATGATGCCGATGAAGCAGCAGACGTCGTAACCCAGCTGCTTCGGGCTGACGTCAATGCGCGCGCCGGTAATGATCCCCGCCTGCTTCATCTTCTCTACGCGAACGTGAATGGTTCCCGGGCTGACGCCAAACTGTTTCGCCAGTTCGGCGTAGGCGGTACGGGCATTGGCCATTAACGCCTCCAGAATGCCGCGGTCGAGATTGTCGATCTGATAATTTTCCATAGCTTTTTCTTATGAAGATTAATGAATCACTCTATTCTAGCGCCTTATTTTATCGAATCAAAAGTGAAGATGGCTTTTTGCTGATGGGTTATTGAATAAGGTGTCATTTCTGTTGCTTAATCAATATCAACAGGACGCAGGAGTATAAATAATGAAAACCGCTT
The DNA here is from genome assembly GCF_052983755.1 of Enterobacter sp. CFEC122. NCBI lineage: Bacteria > Pseudomonadati > Pseudomonadota > Gammaproteobacteria > Enterobacterales > Enterobacteriaceae > Enterobacter > Enterobacter sp. CFEC122. The sequence continues at coordinate 123,713 of NZ_JBRIQR010000014.1, forward strand.
ACATCGCAAAACAACGCCAGATCAGTTTCGTAAAATCCCATTTTTCCCGCCAGCTGGAAGAGAAGCTTGGGCTGATTGAAGTCCAGGCCCCGATCCTCAGCCGCGTGGGTGACGGGACGCAGGATAACCTCTCTGGATGCGAAAAAGCGGTACAGGTAAAAGTGAAAACGCTGCCAGACGCCCAGTTCGAAGTGGTTCATTCACTGGCGAAGTGGAAGCGTCAGACCCTGGGACAACATGACTTCAGCGCGGGCGAAGGGCTCTACACGCACATGAAAGCCCTTCGCCCCGATGAAGACCGCCTGTCTCCCATTCATTCCGTTTACGTTGACCAGTGGGACTGGGAGCGCGTGATGGGCGATGGCGAGCGCCACGTTGGCACGCTGAAGTCTACCGTTGAGGCGATCTACGCCGGGATCAAAGCGACCGAAGCGGCCGTAAGCAAAGCGTTTGGTCTGGCACCGTTCCTGCCGGAAACGATCCACTTTGTACACAGCCAGGAATTGCTGACCCGTTTCCCGGATCTGGATGCCAAAGGCCGCGAGCGGGCGATCGCCAAAGAGCTCGGGGCGGTATTCCTGATTGGGATCGGCGGCAAACTGTCTGATGGCAAACGCCACGACGTTCGTGCGCCGGATTATGATGACTGGAGCACCACCGGTGAGGACGAGTTTGCCGGACTGAACGGCGATATTCTGGTGTGGAACCCGGTACTGGAAGACGCATTCGAGCTTTCTTCTATGGGGATCCGCGTGGATGCTGAGGCGCTGAAGCGCCAGCTGGCGGTGACCGGAGATGAAGATCGTCTCAAACTGGAGTGGCACCAGGCGCTGCTGCGTGGGGAAATGCCGCAGACGATTGGCGGCGGTATCGGCCAGTCCCGTCTGACCATGCTGCTGCTTCAGCTGCCCCATATTGGTCAGGTGCAGTGTGGCGTCTGGCCGCAGCAGGTACGTGAAAGCGTCGGTTCTCTTCTGTAATTAACGCTGCCAGCGTCTGAGCAGGCGGCTACGCAACCCGGTATCAAAGCGCCAGATATGATCGAAGATGCGCATGATGCCGGGTTTTCCATGGGCGGACATCGCCACCGCATGAAAACGGTGCTGATGCATACGCTGTAATTCCTTCACTTTATTGACCACGTCATCCGGCAGCCGCTGGGCAATAAAATCGGATATCACTACCGCGTCAGCGTCATACCAGTCGCCGCCCTGCATCCGCTCAACGATGCTGCGAAAACAGCTGGCCAGATCGGTGCCGCCGCGAAAACGCTGGCTCAGGAAGCGGATTGCCTGCTCGATCCCCTGCTGGTTCGTCAGCTCATAGCCCACGACTTCGCTGGAGAACAGCATAATGAAGCAGCGACGGCGATCGGCGAGCGCCACGCGCATCAGCGCCAGACAGAACGCCTTTGCACACTGCTCGTTAAACCCGCCCATGGAGCCGGACGTATCCACGCAGACAATAAATGGACCGCGCGGCTGCTCGTCAAAATCCTGATGAACGACCGGCCGCTGGCTGACTTTCTCGCGCCAGGCTTCGCCGTGCAGCCGGTAGGTGAGGAGCTGCTTTTCCACCAGCCGACGGTAAAACTCGTACTCCAGCTCGGTCATTCCGAGCGTGCTCAGCTCGGTGGGCAGCAGGCGCAGAATGTCATCGCTCTGCTGGAGCCCGTCGACCTGCTCTGGAACGGTGGCCGGCTCACGCACCAGGGTGCGGAAGGTTTCCATCGGGGCGTCCTTCTTTGGAACCGACTTTGCCTCCCTTGAACGTCCCAGCTGTTCTGCAAGCTTCATCAGCTCGGGCTGCTGCGCCAGAAAATCGCCGTACTTGACGATCAGCTGATAGTCCCCGCGCCGAAGCTGGCCCGCGCTCATGTCCCAGAGACGCCCTGCCGCGTTTTCATTTTCCACCAGCACCTGCTCAAGCTGGCCGCTTAAGGTCATGCGTTCCTGAACTTCACTGAGCAGCTGTTCGCGCTCTTCATCCAGCAGCTGCTGGTTTAGCGTCGTGGCCTGCACCACCAGGCTGAGACGCCAGCGCTGTAAAAAGAGGGTGTGCAGTGCGGGAGTGAACGTGGCGTTATCCGTGACCAGCCCACGGGCCTGGCTGGCAAACGGGGAGTGGACCTTGTCGAGCAACGTCAGGGTTTGCGGAAGCTGGACGATAAACTGCGACGTGGAAAGTCGCTGGCACTGCTGATAGCAGGCCACTTCTTCCGTTAACTCAGGGGGGACTTCGGTCTCTTTAAACCGTTGACGCAGGTTATCCCGCCAGCGCGGAAGATCGTCGGTCATCGCCTTTTTGAGCTTCGGAAATTTTTCAAAGAAGGCCGCCAGCTGCGGTGAAGCCAGAAGGGTGATCACCACTTCTTCGATCAACCCTTCCTCGCTGACGGCCAGCATGACGTTAAGCGTATCCAGGGTTAGCATTGACGCGCCTGTTTGATCTGCGCGCTGACGTCCTGCAGGCTGGCTTCGATGCGGCCTAACCAGTCGCTATGGATAAAGAGGCATTTTTGCTGCTCGCTAAAGCGGGTGTGCTGCTGGTGCCATTCGGTGTCCAGCGCGTCCAGCTGCTGCTTAATCTCTTCAGGGACGCTCTCAGAGGCGGTTCCCGGAAGCGCAAGACGCGAGCCCTGCAGGTTGACGTCGCGGATCACCAGTTGCTGGCTGCTGTCCACTTCCATATTCAGCGGCTGCGCGAAACCGATGCCGTTGAGCTTTCCACGGATCTCTCCGCCCTTATCCAGCCACTGCGCCAGCGTCTCGCGCTCAATCGTCACGTGCACCACCTGCATATCATGTAGCTTGAGCGGCTGCTGAAGCAGCAGGGTCAGCGTCGGGCTGGTGAGTTCAGGGGGTAATTCATAGTGCGGTTTGCGGGCGAACATCCCCCCCAGGCGATTCACTTTCAGCGCGGTTTTATCACTTTGCTGCTGCTGAAGCTGGATGCGCCGCTGGGCAATCGCCCCCAGCTGATTGAGCATCGCCTGCTGTCCCCAGGCGTGTCCGGTCATCAAAACGTCGAGCTGCTGCTGCATCAGATTCATGCCTTCCGCGTCGTGCCAGAGGCAGTCTTTCAGCAGGATCAGATCGATGGGCGCAACGGCATCGCGACCGCTGAACAGGGCGCTGGCCTGCAGCAGGCGGATCGCTTTTTTCCAGCGGCGATCGGAGACATAGGGGGCAGAGGGCAGTAAATCAAGCTGCTGGCGCAGCATGAAGATCAGCTCGAAGACGGAATCAGGCAGCTTAATTTTACCGATCTCTTCCTGCCACTGGTAATACTCCTCGTCTGATACCTGCAATGACGCTGCTACCGGGTTCTCGTTCTCATCCTGCTGGCTGACCAGCATGGAACGGAAATTGGACTTATCCTGCACTTTGTCCAGCCACAGGCGGATCAGCATACGGTCATACAGCGCTTCCAGGCTGCTGTCGGCTTCAGGCAGTTCGTTTGAGGCGGCCACCAGCAGGCGCATCGGGATTTTCTCTTCACTGGCGCCGTTGCGGAACCGACGTTCATTTATCGCCGTGAGCAGGGTGTTCAGAATGGCCGGGCCGGCTTTCCAGATCTCATCAAGGAAGACAATTTCTGCCTCAGGCAGATACCCCGTCGTCAGGCGCTCGTAGCGCCCTTCATCTTTCAGCGCCTGAATGGAAAGGGGGCCAAACACCTCTTCCGGGGTGGAAAAGCGGGTCATCAGGTATTCAAACGCGCGGGCGTTCTTAAAAGCAAACTTAAGCCTGCGGGCAATCAGGCTTTTGGCGATGCCCGGCGGCCCAAGCAGAAACACGCTTTCACCGCTCAATGCTGCCAGTAAACAGAGGCGAATGGCGTGGCTACGCTCGAAAAGGCCTTTCTCCAGCGCGCTGCTGAGGCGGGAAATTCTTTCTGCTAATAAATGTGAGTGAGCCATAATAGTTTTGCATCCTTTCGCCGTCGTGGCGGCCAATTGAAGCGAGTATAGACGTTTCAGTCAGGGCTGGTAATAGGCTGAAGTGCGGCGCAATTTTCTTTGCGCTACATTAATGCGGTTGCATTTAGGGGTACGATTTTGCAATGAATCGTGCATACTGTGCGCTTTTTGTGGGCCAAGGGACCAGGAACACATTTGTTATTTAAACGAAAAGACTAGTCTATGAGCACTGATAATAAGCAATCATTACCCGCAATTACGCTTGCGGCGATCGGGGTTGTCTACGGTGATATCGGCACCAGCCCGCTTTATACGCTTCGTGAATGTTTGTCCGGCCAGTTTGGCTTTGGTGTTGAGCGCGATGCCGTGTTTGGCTTCCTGTCCCTCATCTTCTGGCTGCTGATTCTGGTCGTTTCCGTTAAGTATCTCTCCTTCGTTATGCGCGCTGATAACGCGGGCGAAGGCGGTATCCTGACCCTGATGTCCCTTGCAGGGCGCAACACCTCCGCCAGAATGACCTCCGTTCTGGTGATTATCGGCCTGATTGGCGGCAGCTTCTTCTACGGAGAGGTGGTTATCACGCCCGCGATTTCGGTCCTCTCGGCGATAGAGGGGCTGGAGATTATCGCGCCACAGCTTGATACGTGGGTGGTCCCGCTGGCGATAATCGTGTTGACGCTGCTGTTTGTGATCCAGAAGCACGGTACCGGGCTGGTGGGAAAACTGTTTGCGCCGATTATGCTGGCCTGGTTCCTGATCCTGGCGGCGCTCGGTTTACGCAGCATTATCGCGAACCCGGAAGTGCTGCATGCGCTGAACCCATACTGGGCCGTGCATTTCTTCCTCGAATACAAAGTAGTTTCCTTCGTGGCGCTGGGGGCGGTCGTGCTCTCCATCACCGGTGTGGAAGCGCTGTATGCGGATATGGGTCACTTCGGAAAGCTGCCTATCCGCGTGGCCTGGTTTTTGGTTGTGCTGCCGTCGCTGGTGCTCAACTACTTCGGCCAGGGCGCGCTGTTGCTCAAAAACCCGGAGGCGATCAAGAACCCGTTCTTCCTGCTGGCACCTGACTGGGCGCTGGTGCCGATGCTGATCCTGGCGACGCTGGCGACCGTCATTGCCTCTCAGGCGGTGATTTCCGGCGTGTTTTCTCTGACGCGCCAGGCCGTGCGTCTGGGGTATCTCTCACCGATGCGCATCATTCATACCTCAGAGATGGAGTCGGGCCAGATCTACATCCCGTTCGTTAACTGGCTGCTCTACTTCGCTGTTGTGATTGTGATTGTCAGCTTCGAGCACTCCAGCAACCTGGCGGCGGCGTACGGTATTGCGGTAACCGGCACTATGGTGCTGACATCGCTTCTCTCCACCACGGTGGCGTACCGTAACTGGCACTGGAATAAATTCCTCGTGGCGATGATTCTGGTGGGCTTCCTGTGTATTGACGTGCCGCTGTTCTCTGCGAACCTCGACAAGATTGTCTCCGGCGGCTGGCTGCCGCTGACGCTGGGGCTGGTGATGTTCATCGTCATGACCACCTGGAAAAGCGAGCGCTTCCGCCTGCTGCGCCGTATGCATGAGCACGGGAATTCTCTGGAGGCGATGATCGCTTCGCTGGAGAAATCCCCGCCGGTCCGCGTGCCCGGCACCGCGGTGTACATGTCTCGCGCCCTGAACGTGATCCCGTTCGCGCTGATGCATAACCTCAAGCACAACAAAGTGCTGCACGAGCGCGTGATCCTGCTGACGCTGCGCACCGAAGATGCGCCATATGTTCACAACGTACGCCGCGTGCAGATTGAGCAGCTCTCCCCGACCTTCTGGCGCGTGGTGGCAAGCTACGGCTGGCGCGAAACGCCGAACGTGGAAGAGGTGTTCCACCGCTGCGGTCTGGAAGGCTTAAGCTGCCGCATGATGGAGACGTCGTTCTTTATGTCCCACGAGTCGCTGATCATCGGTAAGCGCCCGTGGTACCTGCGCCTGCGCGGCAAGCTGTACCTGATCCTGCAGCGTAACGCCCTGCGCGCGCCTGACCAGTTTGAGATCCCGCCTAACCGCGTGATAGAGCTGGGTACGCAGGTCGAGATTTAAGTCCTTTCCAAAATGCCGGGTGGCGCTGCGCTTACCCGGCCTACCAAACCCGTAGGCCCGTGCAAGCGAAGCGCCGCAGGGCAATTTCTCCCATCAATATTTCACTTAGCGAAACGTTTCGACGTCGATCACAAATCTGTTACGTCATGGTGGTTTTCTGAACATTTCTGAGGCTACACTCTTTTTAGCGAAACGTTTCGCTAGTGGAGCAAAAAAATGAAGAAAGGCACTGTACTCAACTCAGAAATCTCGTCGGTGATTTCCCGTCTTGGGCATACCGATACGCTGGTGGTTTGCGATGCAGGCTTACCGGTTCCGCGCAGCACAACCCGTATTGATATGGCGTTAACGCAGGGCGTACCTTCGTTTATGCAGGTACTGGACGTGGTGACCGCGGAGATGCAGGTTGAGACGGCCATTCTCGCGGCGGAAATCAAACAACATAATCCGCAGCTCCATGAAACGTTGCTCAGCCATCTTGAGCAGCTGCAACAACACCAGGGAAACACCATCGAAATTCGTTACACAACGCACGAACAATTCAAACAACAAACCGCAGACAGTCAGGCGGTGATTCGCAGCGGGGAGTGTTCCCCGTATGCGAATATCATTCTCTGTGCTGGCGTCACCTTCTGAGGCCATCATGGACGCATTACTGCAACTCAAAGGGATCGATAAGTCGTTCCCGGGCGTAAAAGCCCTCTCCGGCGCGGCGCTGAACGTTTACCCCGGGCGCGTAATGGCGCTGGTGGGCGAAAACGGCGCCGGCAAATCCACCATGATGAAAGTGCTGACCGGTATCTATCAACGCGATGCCGGTTCCCTCCTCTGGCTGGGTAAAGAGACCACCTTTACTGGCCCGAAATCTTCTCAGGAAGCGGGTATCGGCATTATCCACCAGGAGTTGAACCTGATCCCGCAGCTCACCATTGCGGAGAACATCTTCCTCGGCCGTGAGTTCGTGAATCGCTTCGGTAAGATCGACTGGAAAATCATGTATGCCGAAGCCGACAAGCTGCTGGCGAAACTGAACCTGCGCTTTAAGAGCGACCGGCTGGTCGGCGATCTCTCCATCGGCGATCAGCAGATGGTGGAAATCGCGAAGGTGCTGAGCTTCGAGTCGAAAGTCATCATCATGGATGAACCGACAGACGCCCTGACCGATACCGAAACCGAATCCCTGTTCCGCGTTATCCGCGAGCTGAAATCGCAGGGGCGCGGGATTGTCTATATCTCTCACCGTATGAAAGAGATCTTTGAAATCTGCGATGACGTCACCGTTTTCCGCGACGGGCAGTTTATTGCCGAGCGAGAAGTGGCCACGCTGACGGAAGATACGCTCATCGAAATGATGGTGGGACGCAAGCTTGAAGATCAGTATCCGCATCTGGATAAAGCGCCGGGTGAGATCCGCCTGAAGGTGGATAACCTCTGCGGCCCGGGTGTGAACGACGTGACCTTTACCCTGCGCCAGGGCGAGATCCTGGGCGTGGCGGGTCTGATGGGCGCGGGACGTACCGAGTTGATGAAAGTGTTGTACGGCGCACTGCCGCGCACCAGCGGTTATGTCACCCTCGACGGCCATGAAGTGGTCACCCGCTCCCCGCAGGATGGTCTGGCGAACGGCATCGTCTATATCTCCGAAGACCGCAAACGCGACGGCTTAGTGCTGGGCATGTCGGTAAAAGAGAACATGTCCCTGACTGCGCTGCGCTATTTCAGCCACAGCGGCGGCAGCCTGAAGCATAAAGACGAGCAGCAGGCGGTCAGCGATTTTATCCGTCTCTTTAATGTTAAAACGCCGTCGATGGAGCAGGCGATTGGCCTGTTGTCCGGCGGGAATCAGCAGAAAGTGGCAATTGCTCGCGGGCTGATGACGCGCCCGAAAGTGTTGATCCTCGACGAGCCAACCCGCGGCGTAGACGTGGGGGCGAAGAAAGAGATCTATCAGCTGATTAACCAGTTCAAGGCCGACGGTCTGAGCATCATTCTGGTCTCTTCCGAGATGCCAGAAGTATTAGGCATGAGCGATCGCATTATCGTCATGCATGAAGGGCATCTCGGCGGTGAATTCACTCGCGAGCAGGCCACCCAGGAAGTTCTGATGGCTGCCGCTGTGGGCAAGCTTAATCGCGTGAATCAGGAGTAAGAAGATGACTACCCAGGCTGTTTCTGGTCGCCGCTATTTCACAAAGGCGTGGCTGATGGAACAAAAATCGCTCATTGCCCTGCTGGTGCTGATCGCGATTGTGTCGACCATGAGCCCGAATTTCTTCACCGTAAATAACCTGTTCAACATTCTGCAGCAGACGTCGGTGAACGCCATTATGGCGGTCGGCATGACGCTGGTGATTTTGACCTCAGGGATCGATCTGTCCGTCGGTTCCCTGCTGGCCCTCACCGGTGCGATCGCCGCTTCGCTTGTCGGGATTGAAGTCAACGCGCTGGTGGCCGTGGCCGCAGCTCTGGCGGCAGGCGCGGCGATTGGCGCCGTCACCGGCGTGATTGTGGCAAAAGGCCGCGTTCAGGCGTTCATCGCGACGCTGGTGATGATGCTGCTGCTGCGCGGGGTGACCATGGTTTATACCAACGGCAGCCCGGTCAATACCGGCTTCACCGATAACGCCGATCTGTTTGGCTGGTTCGGTATCGGTCGCCCGCTGGGTGTCCCGACGCCGGTCTGGATCATGGCTATCGTCTTCCTGGCGGCGTGGTACATGCTGCACCATACCCGTCTGGGCCGTTATATCTATGCGCTGGGCGGTAACGAAGCGGCAACGCGCCTGTCCGGTATCAGCGTTAATAAAGTCAAAGTTATCGTGTACTCCCTGTGCGGTCTGCTGGCGTCACTGGCGGGCATCATCGAAGTGGCGCGCCTCTCTTCCGCGCAGCCGACGGCGGGTACGGGGTATGAGCTGGATGCTATTGCAGCAGTGGTTCTGGGCGGTACGAGTCTGGCGGGCGGTAAAGGTCGCATTGTTGGGACATTGATCGGCGCACTGATTCTCGGTTTCCTGAATAATGGTTTGAATTTGTTAGGTGTTTCCTCCTATTACCAGATGATCGTTAAGGCAGTGGTGATTTTGCTGGCGGTACTGGTAGACAACAAAAAACAGTAACTGACGACACTACAGGACATCTTAGATATGAACATGAAAAAACTGGCTACCCTGGTTTCCGCCGTCGCGCTGAGCGCAACCGTAAGTGCTAACGCCATGGCGAAAGATACCATCGCGCTGGTTGTCTCTACCCTGAACAACCCGTTCTTCGTCTCCCTGAAGGATGGAGCGCAGAAAGAAGCGGATAAACTGGGCTACAACCTGGTGGTACTGGATTCACAGAACAACCCGGCGAAAGAGCTGGCTAACGTTCAGGACTTAACCGTTCGTGGTACCAAAATTCTGCTGATCAACCCAACCGATTCCGATGCCGTAGGCAACGCCGTGAAAATGGCAAACCAGGCGAAGATCCCGGTGATCACTCTGGACCGTCAGGCAACGAAAGGCGACGTGGTGAGCCATATTGCGTCTGACAACGTGCTGGGCGGCAAAATCGCGGGTGACTACATTGCGAAGAAAGCCGGTGAAGGCGCTAAAGTCATCGAACTGCAGGGGATTGCCGGTACGTCTGCCGCCCGCGAGCGTGGCGAAGGTTTCCAGCAGGCGGTTGCAGCGCACAAATTCAACGTGTTGGCCAGCCAGCCGGCAGACTTCGACCGTACTAAAGGTCTGAACGTCATGCAGAACCTGCTGACCGCACATCCTGACGTGCAGGCGGTATTCGCGCAGAACGACGAAATGGCGCTGGGTGCGCTGCGCGCTCTGCAGACTGCAGGTAAATCTGATGTGATGGTTGTCGGATTTGACGGCACGCCGGATGGTGAAAAAGCAGTAAACGATGGCAAACTGGCTGCGACCATCGCTCAGCTGCCTGAGCAGATTGGCGCGACTGGCGTTGAAACTGCCGACAAAGTGCTGAAGGGCGAAAAAGTTCAGGCTAAATACCCTGTTGACCTGAAGCTGGTTATCAAGCAGTAAAAGGCGAATCAGGCCGTCACTGGCGGCCTGAGGGACACCAATAAAGAAAAGTGTGGCATACGCCACCGGGTAACACCGGTGGCGCTCTCAGATGGACAACCCAACCATGAAAACCGCAGGCAACCTCGTCGTCCTTGGCAGTATCAATGCCGATCACATTCTTAACCTTGAATCGTTCCCTGCACCGGGCGAAACCGTCACGGGTAACCAGTATCAGGTCGCATTCGGCGGTAAAGGGGCAAACCAGGCCGTCGCTGCCGGTCGCAGCGGGGCGAATATTGCGTTTATCGCCTGCACGGGTGATGACGATACCGGCGAGCGCGTACGCAAGCAGCTGGCGAGCGACAACATCGATATCGCACCGGTCAGCGTTGTTGCAGGGGAATCTACCGGCGTGGCGCTGATTTTCGTCAACGCAGAAGGTGAGAATGTCATCGGTATTCATGCTGGCGCTAACGCAGCGCTGACGACGGAGCGCGTGGAAGCGCAACGTGCAATCATTGGCGGCGCCGAGGCCCTGCTGATGCAGCTTGAGTCGCCGGTTGAAAGCGTGCTGGCCGCGGCCAAAATTGCGCATGAAAATCATACCACTGTCGTACTTAACCCGGCCCCAGCCCGTGTATTATCAGACGAGCTGCTGGCGCTGGTGGATATCATCACGCCGAACGAAACCGAAGCCGAAAAGCTGACGGGCATTCGCGTAGAAAACGATGACGATGCCGCGAGAGCCGCGCGTGCGCTGCACGACAAAGGCATCGGAACCGTGATCATCACCCTGGGCAGCCGTGGGGTATGGGCAAGCGTAAACGGTGAAGGCCGTCGCGTGCCGGGCTTTAAGGTGAAGGCGATTGATACCATCGCAGCGGGAGACACCTTCAATGGTGCGCTGGTGACCGCGCTGCTGGAAGGCAAGAAAATGGATGATGCGATCCGCTTCGCGCATGCCGCTGCCGCGATTGCGGTGACGCGCAAGGGCGCTCAGCCTTCCGTTCCGTGGCGTAAAGAGATCGATGAATTCTTAAGTCAGCAGGGGTAACGCTTGGCCACAATGAAAGATGTCGCCCGCCTGGCGGGCGTTTCTACCTCGACGGTGTCTCACGTCATTAATAACGATCGCTTCGTCAGCGAGGCGATTCGGGAAAAAGTCGAAGCGGCAGTAAAAGATCTCAACTATGCGCCGTCTGCACTGGCGCGCAGCCTTAAGCTCAACCAGACGCGTACGATCGGTATGCTGATCACCGCCAGTACCAACCCCTTTTATTCTGAGCTGGTTCGCGGCGTGGAGCGCAGCTGCTTCGAGCGTGGCTACAGCCTGGTGCTGTGCAATACCGAAGGGGACGAGCAGCGCATGAACCGTAACCTGGAAACGCTGATGCAAAAACGCGTCGACGGGCTACTGCTGCTGTGTACCGAAACGCACCAGCCGTCGAAAGAGATTATCCAGCGCTATCCCTCCATTCCCACGGTGATGATGGACTGGGCGCCGTTCGACGGCACCAGCGACCTCATTCAGGATAATTCTCTGCTGGGGGGTGATATGGCCACCCAGTATCTGATCGATAAAGGCTATACCCGCATTGCCTGTATTACCGGTCCGCTGGACAAAACCCCGGCGCGTTTGCGTCTGGAAGGGTATCTCGCCGCGATGGCGCGGGCGGGACTTTCCGTGCCGGAAGGGTATCGTATTACCGGTGATTTTGAGTTTCACGGTGGTTTTGAAGCGATGCAGACGCTGCTGGCGCAACCGCAGCGTCCGCAGGCGGTGTTTATCGGCAACGACGCCATGGCGTTTGGCGCCTATCAGGCGTTATATCAGGCCGGTTTGCGCGTTCCCCATGATATGGCGGTAATCGGCTACGATGATATCGAGCTGGCCAGCTATATGACGCCGCCGCTCACCACCATTCATCAGCCGAAGGATGAACTGGGCGAGCTGGCCATCGATGTGTTGATCCACCGAATGGCTCAGCCCACGCTGCAGCAGCAGCGCCTGCAGCTTACTCCTGTTCTGATGGAACGCGGTTCGGTTTAGCTTTCTCTTTGTGACGCTCTTTAATCAGGTTTCGGCCGTCTTTCGGTTTTAACAGCATAAAGACCAGCGCTGAAACGACGGTGAGTGCGCCCATGGTGATAAAGGTATAGTGGAACTGCTCGACGGTGTTCGCGCTGTCGAAACCTTCATAAAACCGCAGTACCGCCGCGCTCACTGCAACCCCTAAACTGATCGACAGCTGCTGTGTGACTGCCAGCACGCTGTTGCCGCTACTGGCGTTCTCGTCGGTCAGATCCGCAAGGGTGATGGTGTTCATCGATGTGAACTGCGTCGACATCGCCATGCCCAGTACAAACAGCGGCAGGATCAGCATCCAGACGGGAAGCGAGGCGGACTGCAGCGAGAACTGCGCAATCATCAGACCGATAAAGACCGTCACGCCAACCAGCGTCTTGCGATAGCCAAACCAGCGTAGCACCTGCGTCACGGTCGATTTTGCCAGAATCGAGCCCATCGCCGTGGGCGCCATCATGCAGCCGGCAATCAGTGCCGGATAGCCGAAACCAACCTGCAGCATCAGCGGCATCAGGAACGGTACGCAGCCCGTCCCCAGACGCGAGGCAATGTTTCCCGCGATCCCGACGGAAAACGTTCGGGTGTTGAAGAGCCCAAGAGAGATTAACGGCGTCGGATGGCGGCGCGCATGACGTATATAAAGAAGGAAAAGCAGAATCCCGGCGAGGATAACGGAGAGCGCCATCCACGTCGCGACGATCTTCTCGCCAAACAGCTCCATCCCGCTGGAGAAGAGCACCAGGCTCAGGCCAAACAGGAAGAAGCCGCCCATATCGAAACTGCGCCTTGGCGTGGTGAAGTTCGGCATATATTTGCGGGCATACAGCAACCCCGCTACGCCAATCGGAATATTAATCAGGAAGATCCAGTGCCAGCTTGCCCAGGTGACAAACACGCCACCGAGTACCGGGCCAAGTATCGGGCCGACCAGTCCCGGCATGGTGACGAAGTTGAGCACGGGAAGCAGTTCGCTTCGAGGATAGGCTCGTAATAAGGCAAGGCGCGCCACGGGCATCATCATCGCGCCGCCAATGCCCTGTAATACGCGGAAGATAACCAGCTCCGTTAAGGACGAGGAGAGCGCACAGGCCAGCGAACCGAGCGTAAAGAGCGTTACGGCCAGCATGAAAACTCTGCGGGTGCCGAAGCGGTCGGCCAGCCAGCCGCTAACAGGGATCAGCATCGCGACCGTCAGGGTATAGCTGATGATGGCGGACTGCATCGCCAGCGGGGAACGGTTGAGGCTTTGCGCAATAGCGGGAAGCGCGGTGTTGAGGATGGTGGCATCCAGTGCCTGCATAAAAAACGCCATGGCTGCAATCCACGGCAATCCGGCCATGCTGCGCGCTTTTTTCTTTGTCATTTATTTACCTGCTGGTGGGTTGGCGCAGCCAGCAATGCCTGGCACGCACTCAGGGCTCGCTGCCCGTCGCTTTCCTGAATGGCATCCACTATCGCCTGGTGCCATTCCAGTTTTACCACGTCGTCTTGTGTAATAGAGGTAAAGTAAGTGTGGTACACCGAATGGAATAAAGAGGCAAAAGAGGTGAGGAACGGATTGGCGCTCATCATATAGATATGTTCATGCCAGGCCATATCGACCTCAACCCAGCGTTCGCGGTTGAAGTGTTTTTTCAGGAACACCATCTCTTCCATCAACGCGTTAAGCTGCGCTTTCTGCTCTGCTGTTCCAAGCGTGGCAGCAAGCAGACATGCCTGAGGCTCAAGGCTACTGCGCATTACCAGAAAGTGATCGATCACCTGATGAAAGTTGTCTTCCGTCATCCACCAGGAGAGCAGCTCCTGATCGAGAAAATTCCAGTTACTCTGTGGCATCACGCGTGTGCCAATACGAGGACGCGGAAGCACCATTCCTTTCGCCGTCAGGGTTTTCACCGCTTCGCGCACGGCGGTACGGCTCACCCCAAACTGCTCACCCAGCTCCATTTCACCCGGCAGGATGCTTCCCGGGGCATATTTACCCGCTAAAATCCGCTGAGCCAGCTTTTCGGCCAGCACATAAGACAGGTTTTTTTGGGCGGCCAGCTGTTGCGCGCTTAATGGCATCGCTTTTATTCCTTAAAGATTCATGCTGATAATTATGCCACCGTGAATGTGATTGTGGTTGCAGATACATCAAATAGAACAATTTGTAGCTTGATTTCACCTCTATTGGTGAAAAAAAACGCGGATGGAAACTTTTTTTAAATTTCCTCTTGTCACA
>NZ_JBRIQR010000015.1:0-127729 GCF_052983755.1 Enterobacter sp. CFEC122
CTAGGTGTTGACTGAGACCGGGAATTATTCGGTGAAGGTAGATATGCTGGAAAGATATCCCTGAACTGACATGATACACGTTGACCTGCTCCCCGTTGATTAACACACTGATGCCCGTAATGTCTTCATCATCGGTATGAGACCCTCATTAAGATGCTTTTTTCCGGCAAATAAATCATCAGTATCCTCTTCGAGGCTGGAACAGGGATTCTAAGCCATGTGCTTTGGCGTAAGAAGATCATTTCCGACGTCACCTAATGTGGCTTGGTGAATGGATTTTGTCATGGCTGCACTCTTCATCGGTCGTCGGATTAAGTGCCGTACGATCCACGTCGCTTTTGGAATTTCAAGCGTTCAGATATAAGCATTCTGTACAGCATTGCGTTGTTTCGTGGCTATCTGGCGACGATAAGAACCACTCAGGAACCTGAATTTACCTGTCGAGTACTGGGCCTTTGAACATGGTTTGGATATTACTGAGTGCATCTTGGTTTTGAGAAGTTAAGGTTATCATTAATAAAAAGGCATAATATTGAGTGGTCAACCAACCTTAAAAAAGTGGCTAAATTATGAACGAAAATTTACGTAATGCTCTTCCTCACAAAAACACACCATTTCTACGTGTGCTGCATATCATCGTAGCTGTATTGATTTTATTGCAGATTATTAATTCAAACCTTACCGAAAGCGATGCGCTTAGTGACTATACTCTCACTGGGTTCGTAACATGGTTCCATGTTATCACTGGGTTATCACTGATTGTCCTTGGGTTTGTCATGCTTGCATGGATGCTGACACAACGAGGATTTCGTTACTATTTTGCCTGGGTGGTCCTTGATTTTCGAGGTGTGGTTGAAGATATCAAAATGCTGATATCATTCCGTCTTCCTGAAGCTCATGCTGGTGGGATTGCTGCTCTGGTTCAGGGGCTTGGTGTACTTGCACTATTGGGCGTTGCATTATGTGGTGGATTCTGGTTTGCTCTCAATACTGCTCTTGGCACGTCACCTGTGCTGACAGAAACCGTCCTGCATGTGCATAAGTTTCTGACTGTATTTATTGAAACCTATTTCTGGGCACATGGTGCGATGGGGTTGCTGCATATCTTCCTCACCGTTCGTAGCCAAAGGAAAAATCCCGTTACCGAATAGTGCTGTAGGTTTATGATGGATAAGATGCCCTGTAATGGTTGGCTAAAACAGACTATAACCGCGCATTTATCCGTCAATGCATTTTCTATTTATCCGTAATTCCGATGAGTATGCGTATTTGAAGGAAAAAATATATGCATCTTGAACGACATAGTATCGAAAAAGTGGGATGGCTGAGGGCAGCTGTACTGGGGGCAAATGACGGAATTGTTTCGACAGCGAGCCTTGTTCTTGGGGTTGCATCTGCAAATAGCAGTCCTTCCGGTGTTTTACTTGCAGGTGTTGCAGGACTGGTTGCCGGAGCTATGTCAATGGCTACAGGGGAATATGTTTCCGTCTCATCTCAGGCGGATACCGAAAACGCAGCACTTGCCCAGGAAAAAAGGGAGCTGGAAACTGATTATCAGGGAGAGGTGCGGGAACTGACTTCACTTTATATGCAACGTGGACTGGAGCCAGAGCTTGCCCGGCAGGTTGCGGAGCAACTTATGGTCAAAGATGCCCTGGATGCTCATGCCCGTGAAGAACTGGGGTTGACGGATATAAATTCTGCACAGCCCCTACAGGCAGCTGTCTTTTCTGCCCTGAGTTTTTCCGCTGGTGCGGTGTTACCCTTAATCGTGGCATGGCTCTCCCCTCTGAAACTGGCTTTTTTGTTGATAATCCTTTCCACCCTTTTTTCACTGGCGGTCCTTGGCTATATATCTTCGGTTTTGAGTAAAGCCTCTCCTGTCAGGGCGATCATAAGAATTACGTTCTGGAGTACCATGGCTATGCTTTTGTCTATGGGGATTGGTCATTTTGCAGGGCAGGCCCTGCTTTAATGTTATGAAGCACAATTCGTGTACCATCTTACTGGCGATGCTTCGCAAAACAATTTGCAATGCAGCTCCCTTCAAACTCGATTCCTGCTTGCGCCAATACCTGTTGAAGGGGTGATGGAGGGGATTCTCCCCCTCCATTTCAAGGGCAAGGACAACGCTACTTCTGGCAAATTTCCCGGTCGTAAACGCCACCATTGACAACCAAAATTTGTCGTTTCTTCTTTGAAATCATATCAGTCATTATCTTCGAGTCATCAAGAAAGATACCACCAAAGGTTCCAGGTCGTGCATTCTTCCCGGCGATTATAATCAGATCCCCAATATTCAATGCAGCAACTTTATCGTTATTGTAATTCGTATCTTCAAATATGAACTTCAGGCCTTCATCTGAACCGGGAATACCCAATGTTACTACAGGATTTTTTCTGAAAGTAACAGTACCGATACCAGTTATTTTTCCTGTTACCATTAACTGACATTTTTTGAAGTCATTTGTTGCCCTGAATTCATGTTGTTCAAACCGCGCATAAACTTCCCCTGTTGTATACATTCGCGGAAGTATATCGATTATCGATGGTTTGGATGGTTGCTCAGGTTGTTGCTGAGTTACGGTATCAGCATTTACCTTGGCCTTCACTTCGGGGGTTTTAGGCTGATATGGGGGGGGCGTCAGCCCGTAAAGGAGATTGATGCCGTAGGCTATTGCGACGGTTATGACTGCTATTTTAATATAACGTTCATAGGGTGATTTCATTTCGTTCTTCCATAACTTCTATCTTAACAATACGCTCTCCATTACGATATATTTTCAGCTTGTCAGGCGGGGACTTCACTGCATTACGGATTTCGTTCATTGTATCTTTCGATAACATATCACAGCCTTCCATATACATAACCCTACGGGTATCGGTATCTGGTATGTTAGTGAAACTGCTACTGACCCATAAATCGGGTATTTCAATTCCATGTATCAGCTTCATATACACAACGATGAACGCATCTGTCAGGTGAAACCGTCCAACTGTGTATTTTCCGGTATAGGTATTACCAGAAGACGATGCTACCCAATCGTTTTTTAAAACCAAAGTCAGTGCATTATTTTCCATATTCAGACTCCAGTTCACGAATGCGATTGTTCGTCATGTCGGTAAGACATTTCTGTTCATTATTGCAGCCGGATTTGTGCTTTATCCATTCTCTTTGAGAAGGAAGCAATCGTTTTCGGGTTTCAGGGCTAAGGCTTTTCCAGACCGAATTAAGTTTCTCATCGCTTGCTTTATAACTGTGTGTATCGACGTTTGAGGTTACTGCATTGTTTTTGGGAGCTTCGCTACCGCTGCTATAGAAAACGGGTGCACGTACTCCCTGAGCGTAGTCTTTAGCTGCTTTTTCCCCCACGGCTTGCCCATTCGCAGTCAATACCTTTCCGAACTCTGTAGTGTCGAAACTGTAATTGCGGATCTCGCCATTGAAGTCCAGCTTCACGTTAACGGTTGTTGACTTCGAAATGGCAGTCAAGAAATCACCAGCTTCGGACCCGAAGGAACAAGCGACTTCTTTAGAATCACTGACATTAGGGCGTAACCCGTGCATCGTGAATCTGCCGTTATCAGTTGTAGCAGTGATATCTACCAGCGGAACGATTGATGATGATTGCTTTGTCATCGCGAAGCATATTCCCTTCAGATTTACATCCCTGTCCATCCCGAGAAACATCAGTGCGTTTTTGTCGCTGCTGGCGACACCCATTGATTTTGCCTCTGGCAAGAAATACACGGTACTGGAGGCGGTGGTTATACCTGAAACGAAAACAACACCTGACGCCATGATTTTTAACGTTTTAATAAGAATTGTCATTCTGGATACCTTCTTTCTTTCGCACTCCATCGTGGACAGAGTATTCATTCCGTGAGTCTTGTTTACGAGAAACACTAACCGAAGAATCATGATCTTACATTGATCTATGAAATCTATCAATATCGTATAATTGATCTGTAAAAACGATCGATTAACATGGGGAGAAGAGGGGGAAGATGCGAAGGGTATTGTTTTTAAAGGGTTTTAAAATGGTTCATATGCTTGGTGTTAACGTCGGGCGGCGGGCAGCGGTTAGTCTTGAATACTGCGATTGAAAGACATAACAATCTACTTTGTGCGGGGTTTCCGGCAACCATAGAGGTGTTTCGATAAGGAGCGGTGCAATAAGTACAGTTCGTAGACAGAATGAATACGATGTAATTTTGAACCCTTGCTCTACAACGCTCTGTATCAAGTTTTACGGGGGTTTTATATTGAACGATGCCTGAAGTCTGCTTTAATCGCTCTGACAAGATACAGAGCGATTCATGGCTATATAGCGATGGATTACGCTAACATTTCTGTGGGGCAATTTTACAATGGCACTAACACTTACCTTTATTCCGTCAGTTCATCGATCAGTGTTCGGGGATGATCTAGTCGTTTTTTCGCTTCCGTCATGAACTTGTCTCGGTTGATCAATATGTCAATATGGTCATGCAGTATCAAACCTTCAGATTCAAGAATTTGAATATCGTTGATAGTCTGCGCTTCAACATAAATCTTACCCTTCTTCCAGCCTGAGTTGTTTTCGATAACGATACGCTGTTTATGCTGATCGCGGTATGTATGGTAAACAAGTTGTGTTTCTTATCTATTCTGGAGCAATCTACGCGCATAATAACGGTCTTAATGTTTGCTCTTATTTTTGTGCGTAAAGGGTTAAGTGCGTCATCAATGTCAAACTTCCTGAACTTGTCCCAACCTTCAGTGTTCATTTGCACGATTGATTCATCGTATAGTCTTTTTTCCACTATCAGACTTTGTTTTTCTTGTTCTAGTTGATCAATTTGCGAAGTGAGGCTATTAATGATCTCAGGGCTTTTAGCTGAACCTATAGCCAATACATAGTTCTCAATTTGCGATTGTATGTCCGCTATTTTCCCTTCTAAACCAGATGGTTGATATTTCGTCTGTAAGAATATTCTATCGGCTATTAGTTGTAAAATCGTCCTTTCAAGGGTGCTTGCCCTGAATCCCCACTTATTACAATCTTGATGTAAATCTCTGGATGCACATTGGTAACGGTAAGCATGTGGATGGTTTTTAAGGGTTGATTTAGCCTTAACCATGTAACATGAGCAGTGCGCACAGTGCAAAATACCAATACCGGAAAGTAATGGTATTTCTGGATTACTCTCGCGATTCGGGGCAAATCCTTTGTTTCCAACTTGGAGCTTTAACGCTTCATATTCATCTTTGCTGATGATCGCAGGGTAATAATCATCCAGAACGTATTCTGCATTGTTTACAGTGATTACTTTTCGTCCATAAATGGCAGGTTCAAGGATTCTGGAACAATGCTGCATATTCCATATACCTTTTGATTTTTTGTTGCCAATAACCGGTCCATCGTAGTTGTTTTTCAGATGTTGAAGGATCATCCGATTTGACCAACCGTCTTGTTTTAACTGGATAATTTTTTTTGCTATGGGGAACAGGACTGGATGCGGATTGACATATCCAGTACTTGAATCTGTCCACCATTTATCCGAGCCTAACTCTTTAATTGCGACTACAGGATCACCTGGTTTCCGTTCCTGGTGACGTCTGATCTTGGACAGAGCACTTGCAATGGTGCGGTGTGATTTGGTTGAACTTTCTTCGTTTGCACGGCTGAACAACATCACGCTAAACATCAGTTGCTGCAATGTCTCGGTGTTTACTTCAGTCTGTCTGTAAACCTGTTTATCAATCCCGGTAATTACCGTGATGCCATTAAGTAATAAGCTGGTGAAAAGGTTAACCGCTTGCATGGCGTTCTGGCGTGAGAAGCGATCAAGGGATTCAATCAAGAGGAAAGACCCCTTTGGGATCAAACCGGATTCAACTTGGTCTATGAAATCCGATAAAGCTCCTTCCTGAACGTTTTTACCCTTGTACGCGGATACCCCTAAATCTTGGTATTCCTCGAAAATCTCCAGATCGTACTCAGTAGCAATCTGTTTTGCCATTTCAGCAATGTAGCTCTTCTGACGCTCAATCGAACTACCTTTACCTTGTCGTTCGCTGGAGTAACGGATATATGAATATAAGCGTGGACGATTCATGGTATTGAATTTCACTGGAAGTACTGTATTTCTTAAGATTGTAACATGTGCAGACATTGGTCATCACCTCCTTGGTAATCCATTGGGGCGACAGGTATAGCTGTTTTTACGCCTCAATTCTTAATGAGGTGTATTTTACTTTAGTGTTGCCGATGGTGACGCCCAGCACCGCCATCACGGTGAAGCCCAGACCGGTCAGCACCGCGTGAATCAGATACAGCACCGGTGCGACGAACAGGAACAGGAACTCGATAGGCTCGGTGGTACCGCCCACGACGCAGGCGATCACGCCGGAAATCAGCAGACCTTTAATTTTATGGCGGTTTTCCGGGCGCGCGCAGTGGTACATTGCCAGCGCAGCACCCGGCAGGCCGCCGAGGAAGGCAGGCATTTTACCCTGAGACAGGAAGCGGGTTGCGCTTTCGGAGAAGCCGTGTGTCGTCGGGCAGCTCAGCTGCGCCTGGAAGATAGTCAGCGCGCCGCTCACGTCGTGACCGCACACCTCCATGGTGCCGCCCGCTTCGGTGAAGCGAATCAGGGCCACCAGGATATGCTGCAGGCCAAACGGCAGCAGCAGACGCTCGCCGGTGCCGAAGATCATCGGACCAAAATCTCCCGCGCCGTTAATGATGCGGCCAATGCCGTTGATGCCCATAGCGAAAACTGGCCAAATCAGCGGAATAATCAGACCAAACAGACCCATAACGACCAGGGTCACGATCGGGACAAAGCGGGTGCCGCCGAAGAAAGCCAGGGCATCCGGCAGGCGGATATTGTGGAAGCGCTCGTGCAGCATCCAGATAATGACCCCGGCGATCACCGCCCCGAGGATCCCGGTGTCGATGGACTGAATACCAATCACGCTCTGAATGTTGTTGGCCTTCAGAACGGCGGCGTCGGTGGTCGGCAGTATGCCTTTTGCGGTCAGCCAGAAGTTAACCGCCAGGTTCATCACCGCGTAGCCCACAAAACCGGCAAACGCCGCGACGCCTTTGTTCTCGCGGGCCAGGCCCAGCGGGATTGCAATACAGAACATCACGGGCAGGAAACTGAAGGCAAAGGAGCCGACTTTACTCATCCAGATAAAGATCGCCTGCAGCACGGGCGCGCCGAGGAAGGGAATCAGCGTGATGACGTCTTTACTGCTGAGCGAACTGCCGATCCCGAGCATGATCCCGCAGAACGAGAGAAGCGCCACGGGCAGCATAAAGGTTTTACCCAGTTGCTGGAAAAATTCCCACAGCGATATTTTTTGTGCTGCTTTCGCCGTCATAAAACGACTCCTTTATTGTTAAAATCAGTTTGTCTGCTTCAATGCTGCGAGAAGATAAAACGTTTTATCAAAGTTTAGTGCGCGCTAAATCACATTCTCAGGCTTTGACTGGTAGTATAAAGATAACGTATTGATAAAACGTTTTACCGATCTCATTTTTCAGGGAGTCACGCCAACACATGGCTGTAGCGAAAAAAGTCACCATCAACGACGTCGCGCTGGCGGCGGGGGTTTCCGTCAGCACCGTTTCTCTGGTACTGAGCGGAAAAGGACGCATCTCTCCCGCGACCGGTCAGCGGGTGAACGAGGCGGTTGAGCAGTTGGGCTTTGTGCGAAACCGTCAGGCGTCGGCGCTGCGCGGCGGGCAAAGCGGGGTGATTGGCCTGATTGTCCGTGACCTGACGTCACCGTTCTATGCGGAGCTGACCGCCGGCTTAACCGAAGCGCTTGAAGCGCAGGGGCGGATGGTCTTTCTGCTTCACGGCGGTCGCGAGGCCGATCAGCTGCTTTCCCGGCTCGATATGCTGCTGAATCAGGGGGTGGACGGGGTGATCGTCGCCGGGGCGTCGGGCGTGGGCAGCGAGCTGTGCGAGCGTGCCGCTGAAAAAGGCGTGCCGCTGGTGTTTGCTTCACGCGCCAGCTACCTCGATGAAGCCGATACGCTGCGCCCGGATAACATGCAGGCTGCGCAAATGCTGACCGAGCATCTTATTCGTCGGGGCCATCAGCGCATTGCCTGGCTGGGCGGCAAAAGCTCGTCCCTGACCCGCGCCGAACGGGTCGGCGGCTACTGCGCGACGCTGATTAAATACGGCCTGCCGTTCCACAGCGAGTGGGTTGTTGAGTGTGAGTCCAGCCAGAAGATGGCGGCAGAAGCGATAGGCGCGCTGCTGCGCAGCAGTCCGACCATCAGCGCCGTCATTTGCTATAACGATGTGATCGCCATGGGCGCCTGGTTTGGCCTGATCCGCGCCGGGCGTCAGAGCGGCGAGGGCGGGGTGGAAACCTTCTTCGGCCACCAGGTGGCGCTGGGGGCGTTCGCCGACGTCGGTGAAAACGCGCTCGACGATCTGCCGATCGTCTGGGCCACTACCCCAGCGCGGGAGATGGGCTACACCCTGGCGGACAGGATCATGCAGCGCATCGACAATACGGACGTTCAGGCCAGGCACCAGATTGTGGCGGCGCGACTGGTGACGGTGAAATAATATCGCCCGGCGGCACTGCGCTTGCGCGGGCCTACAACGGCCCGGAATCGTAGGCCGGGTAAGCGTCAGCGCCACCCGGCAATAAAAAACCCCTCATGCGAGGGGTTTTGACGTTTACTGCTGCGGTGCCGCCGGTTCGGCTGGCGCTGACGGTTCAGCCGGTTCCGGCATCCCCAGAGCAGGCATGCCAAACATGCCGACAAAATCCTCCAGCGGCATTTTGTCGCCGTTGAGCGTGACCTGGCCGTTGGCGTACTGCAGGCTGGTGGAAATCGTGTTGTTGTCCACCTTCGTGATGCGGAACATCTGGCCCATGGCCGCCAGACCTTTCACCTGCTGGTTCGCCAGCTTGCCGGCATCTTCATCGCCGTAGCCTTCCAGCTTCGCAATCTGGGTCATAAACTCGGTCGCCATATCCATCGGGATGGTCAGCTTGCTGTCGAGCGACTTCACGCTGCGATCCACTTCCTGCGCCAGCGTCTGCGGTTCACCCGTGGCGGTGGCCGGATCTTTCAGGAACAGCGACAGGTTAAAGCTGGTTTCGCCTTTGCTGTTTTTCCAGCTCAGCGGCGCAACGGTGACCACCGGCTCGCCTTTCAGCAGGATCGGCAGGTTGTTGAACAGCACTGCCATCGCTTGCTGCTGGTAGACTTCCGGGTTCTGTTGCAGCGCGGCATCGGTCAGCAGCGCCTGGCTCTCTTTGCTGTATTTCTGGCTAAATTCGTGCCACGCCTGGCCGTCGATATTGCCGATCTTCAGCGACAGTTTGCCGGTGCCCAGATCCTGATTCTGCACTTTCAGGCTCTTCAGCGTGTAATCCAGCTGGGTATTGATGCTCTTACCGTCTTTGGACACGTCGGATTTGCCGTTGACGTCCATGCCTTCCAGCACGGCCATCTCTTTGCCTTCAACCGCAATGGCGACTTTATCGAGAGACAGTTTCTGATCGCCGATACGCTCTTTAAAATCGGTCATGCGGCTGTTGCCGTCGGCCTTCAGGTTGTTGAAGGTGAGCTGAACTTTTTGATTGTATTCGTTCACGGCGTTGACCAGGCCACTTTCCGCTTCACCCGTCAGGGAGAACACGTTCCCGTCGCGGTCCGCGTCAAGTTTGAAGTGACCACCGCTAAAGGCGACTTTCTCATTCTCTTTCTCGTAGTTCAGCGCTTTCAGCGCGATATCGGAACTGGTGTCACCGGCATAGCTGATGCGGGTGTCGATTTCGAAAGGTGAGGTATTTTTTGCCAGGTCGAACAGCGGTTTGGTGACGTCGTTATTCACCAGGACCGTGTGAACGGACGCCATTGACGGGATCAGGTTAAACGACTTTAGCTGCGCCAGCGGGAATGGACCGTGGCTGACCACTTCATCCAGCACCACGCTCTGACCCGGTTTCAGCCAGCCGTTTTCCGTACCGGCAACCGGCTTCACCACTACCTGCATACGGCTGGTAAACACGCCGCGCTCATAATTTTGGTAGCTCAGCTCAAGGCCCGCTTCCGGCGCGCTGCGCTTAATCTCTCCGTTAGCCTGCGCCACCATTTCAGCCAGGCGTCCTTCCAGCTGTTTCCCGGTAAACCAGGAGGCACCCGTCCAGACTACGCCTAACGCTACAATCACTCCTACCGCTACGACCGATTTTTTCATTGCGACTATCCCTAAAATGAAACCAGGCGGTAAAAACCGCCTGGAGATATTAAGCCTGCAACTAGCTTAGCAAGAGTTGTTAAAAAATTCAGTAAGTGCTTAAAGCTTATTGAAAACGCGCGCCAGTCGACCGGTGCCGCTTACGCTAACCGGAGACTCATTGGCTGCAACGAATGCTGACTCACCGGGCTTAAGCACCAGATGCTGTTCGCCTTTGTGCAGCGTCGCTTCGCCTTCCACGCAGAACAGGATCGCCGCACTTTCCTGTGCGATGGTCGTTTCTGTCTGGCTCAGGTCGTGCAGGGAGAAAGCAAAATCCTCAACCGGAATCGGGAAGTCCAGCTCTGCGCCGTTTTTCACCGGCTGAGTCAGCAGCTCCGCGGCAGGTTTCGCCACGAACTTGACGTTGGCAACCAGCTCGGGGATGTCGATGTATTTCGGCGTCAGGCCCGCGCGCAGCACGTTGTCAGAGTTGGCCATCACCTCCAGCGCCACGCCCTGCAGGTAGGCGTGCGGGGTTTCCGCGAACAGGAACATTGCTTCACCCGGATTCAGCTTCACCACGTTCAGCAGCAGAGGGGAGAACAGGCCGCTGTCGTCCGGATAGAACTGCGCAATAAGACGGATGGTCTCCCACGGTTCACCTTGCTGGCTCTCCAGGGCGGCTTTCAGTACCGCCAGGGCGTGGGATTTCTCTTCACCCTGCATGTTCAGCAGGCTGGCAAACAGCTGGCTTAGCGCCTCAGCGTTCGGGTTTTCAAGGAAATGCGCGATAGCGTTATTGGCACCCGCGACCGGCTGCAGCAGGGAGATAATCTCTGAAAACTCGCGGAACGCGTTCATCGCCAGGAACGGCGTCAGCGCGAACACCAGCTCCGGCTTGTGGTTAGGATCTTTGTAGTTACGCTCGGCGGCGTCTAACGGAATACCCGCCGCGTTCTCTTTCGCAAAGCCGATTTCAGACGCTTGCTTGTTCGGATGGACCTGGATGGAGAGCGGCTGGTCAGCGCACAGCACTTTAAACAGGAACGGCAGTTCGCCAAAGCGCTGAGCCACCTTGTTGCCCAGCAGCGCGGCTTTATCGGCGTCAATTACGTCACGCAGGCTGCGTGCCTGGCCGCTGGCGTCTTCAATTTTTGAGCTGCTCTTCGGGTGCGCCCCCATCCACAGTTCTGCCATCGGCAGGTTGTTTGGGTTCGCGATACCGTAGAGATCCGTTAACGCAGTTTTACTTCCCCAGGCGTAGTTTTGCACTGAGTTGATGAGTTTTTGCATTATCAAGCCCTGATTCAAATGTGGAATAAACTCCGGGTATTAAAGCAATAAACCACATGGAAGTAACCTGTGGATGTAAAAAGTCGTACTAGTCTCAGTTTTTGTTAAAAAATTGTGTAGGATAAGCTGACTCGCTTTTAAGCCGGGCAGCGGAACATCTGCCCTGAATAAACAGACCGAAGCAGTAAGTGAGAGACCAATGTCGAATAAACCCTTCCATTATCAGGATCCTTTCCCCCTCAGTCAGGATCAGACCGAGTATTACCTGTTAACCCGCGATCACGTCTCCGTCTCTGAGTTTGAAGGACAAGAGATCCTCAAGGTGGATCCGCAGGCGTTGACGCTGCTGGCGCAGCACGCTTTCCACGACGCCTCGTTTATGCTCCGCCCAGCGCACCAGCAGCAGGTTGCAGATATCCTGAGCGACCCTGAGGCCAGCGAAAACGACAAGTACGTAGCCCTGCAGTTCCTGCGTAACTCCGATATCGCGGCGAAAGGCATTCTGCCTACCTGCCAGGATACCGGCACGGCGATCATCGTCGGTAAAAAAGGCCAGCGCGTCTGGACCGGCGGCGGCGATGAAGCGGCGCTGGCGCACGGCGTTTATAACACCTACACCGAAGACAACCTGCGCTATTCGCAAAACGCGGCGCTGGACATGTACAAAGAGGTCAACACCGGTACCAATCTGCCTGCACAGATTGACATCTACAGCGTCGACGGGGATGAGTACAAATTCCTCTGCATCGCCAAAGGCGGCGGTTCGGCCAACAAAACCTATCTCTATCAGGAGACCAAAGCGCTGCTCACCCCGGGCAAGCTGAAGAACTACCTGGTTGAGAAGATGCGCACCCTCGGCACCGCGGCGTGCCCGCCGTACCATATCGCGTTTGTGATTGGCGGTACCTCGGCGGAAAGCACGCTGAAGACCGTGAAGCTGGCCTCAACCAAATACTACGACGGCCTGCCAACCGAAGGTAACGAGCACGGCCAGGCGTTCCGCGACGTGCAGCTTGAGCAGGAGCTGCTGGAAGAAGCGCGCAATCTGGGCCTCGGCGCGCAGTTTGGCGGCAAATACTTTGCCCACGACGTGCGCGTGATCCGTCTGCCGCGTCACGGTGCATCCTGTCCGGTCGGGATGGGTGTGTCCTGCTCTGCGGATCGCAACATCAAGGCGAAGATCAACCGCGAAGGCGTGTGGATCGAAAAACTGGAAAACAACCCGGGTAAATACATTCCGGAAGCGCTGCGCAAAGCGGGCGAGGGGGAAGCGGTTCGCGTTGACCTGAACCGTCCGATGAAAGAGATCCTGGCGCAGCTGTCTCAGTATCCGGTTTCGACCCGTCTCTCCCTCAACGGCACGATTATCGTGGGCCGCGACATCGCGCACGCGAAGCTGAAAGAGCGCCTGGACAACGGCGAAGGGCTGCCGCAGTACATTAAAGATCACCCGATCTACTACGCGGGCCCGGCGAAAACGCCTGAAGGCTATGCCTCTGGTTCATTAGGCCCAACCACGGCGGGCCGTATGGACTCGTACGTCGACCAGCTGCAGGCTAACGGCGGCAGCATGATCATGCTGGCGAAAGGCAACCGCAGCCAGCAGGTAACGGACGCCTGCCACAAGCACGGTGGCTTCTACCTCGGCAGCATCGGCGGCCCGGCTGCGGTTCTGGCGCAGGGCAGCATCAAGAGCCTGGAGTGCGTGGAATACCCGGAACTGGGCATGGAAGCGATCTGGAAAATTGAGGTGGAAGACTTCCCGGCGTTTATCCTCGTGGATGACAAAGGCAACGACTTCTTCAAGCAGATCCAGTCTTCTCAGTGTTCGGCGTGTGTGAAGTAGTCTGAAGAAAATGCCGGGTGGCGCTGACGCTTACCCGGCCTACATTCTCGTAGGTCGGGTAAGGCGAAGCCGCCACCCGACACCAAAAAGAGCGCACAAAGCGCCATACCGTTTCTCAGAAGTCATCAATACTTATCCCTTAAGCATGTGAGCAATCCCGACAGTGTTATCAAGGAGAAAGTAATGACCACGGTACGCCATGAGAAAGACTCGATGGGCGCCATCGACGTCCCGGCCGACAAGCTATGGGGCGCGCAAACCCAGCGTTCGCTGGAGCATTTCCGTATCTCGACTGAAAAAATGCCCGTTTCGCTGATTCAGGCGCTGGCGCTCACCAAACGCGCAGCCGCGAAAGTGAACCAGGATTTAGGCCTGCTGGCGGCAGACAAGGCCACCGCCATCATAAATGCCGCCGACGAAGTGCTGGCGGGCAAGCATCCCGACGAATTTCCGCTCGCCATCTGGCAGACCGGTTCCGGCACCCAGAGCAACATGAACATGAACGAAGTGCTGGCGAACCGGGCCAGCGAACTGCTGGGCGGCGTGCGCGGCATGGAGCGCAAGGTTCACCCGAACGATGACGTCAACAAGAGCCAGAGTTCTAACGACGTCTTCCCCACGGCCATGCACGTGGCGGCGGTGATTGCTATCCGCGAACAGCTCATCCCCCAGCTCAACGTCCTCAAATCCACGCTCAACGAGAAAGCGCAGGCCTTCCGCGACATCGTCAAAATTGGCCGTACGCACCTGCAGGACGCCACGCCGCTGACGCTCGGCCAGGAGATTTCCGGCTGGGTGGCGATGCTGGAACACAACCTGAAGCATATTGAAAACAGCCTGCCGCACCTGGCGGAGCTGGCGCTCGGCGGCACGGCGGTCGGCACCGGGTTAAACACGCATCCGGAGTATGCGGCGCGCGTGGCGGAGGAACTTGCGGCCATAACCGGACAGCCGTTCGTCACGGCGCCCAACAAGTTCGAAGCGCTGGCGACCTGCGATGCGCTGGTCCACACCCACGGCGCGCTGAAAGGGCTGGCGGCGTCGCTAATGAAAATCGCCAACGACGTGCGCTGGCTGGCCTCGGGCCCGCGCTGCGGCATCGGTGAAATCAGCATTCCGGAAAACGAGCCGGGCAGCTCCATCATGCCGGGTAAAGTCAACCCGACCCAGTGCGAAGCCATGACCATGCTCTGCTGTCAGGTACTGGGCAACGACGTGGCCGTCAACCTGGGCGGTGCATCCGGCAACTTCGAACTCAACGTCTATCGCCCGATGGTGATCCACAACGTTCTGCAATCAATTCGTCTGCTGGCGGATGGGATGGAGAGCTTTAACGAGCACTGCGCGGTGGGGATCGAGCCAAACCGCGAGCGCATCAGCCAGCTGTTAAATGAGTCGCTGATGCTGGTCACCGCGCTCAATACCCATATCGGCTACGACAAAGCCGCCGAAATCGCCAAAAAAGCGCATAAGGAGGGGCTGACGCTGAAAGCCTCCGCCCTGGCGCTGGGCTATCTGACGGAGGCGGAGTTTGATGCCTGGGTGCGCCCTGAGGCGATGGTTGGCAGTCTGAAATAATCAACTCGCCACGTACAGGTGCAGCCGCGGAATAATGAGCTGAAGCGGCTGCGCCTGAGGTCGGTAACGGTGCTGGACATTTTCAGCATCGTAATTCAGTAACTCACCAATATCCGGCACGATAGCCCCCTGATCGGCATCATAAAGCGCAATCAGCGGCGTCGGACAGGCGTACTGCACCTGTTTTTGCTGACCGGAGTACCAGACGCGGGCAATAGGCTGAACCTTCACCGGGCGCTTAATTTTGAGGCGCGTATCCGCTGGCAGCGAGGCGATGCTGTGGTACTCCTGCTCCAGGCGCTCGATCCACTGCTCACGCGACCACGGCGCGACGGTGCGCGGCGTCTTCAGGCTCTTTTCCAGCTGCGCCAGAATTTCATCCCGGGTGAAGTTTTTAATGATGTGCTTATTCGCCCAGCCGAAGCGCAGCGTGGCGGGATGGCGCAGAACCGTCAGCGTGCGATAGGCATTCAGGGTAATTAACCCCGGAAGCTGACGGTGCACCCACTCAAACCGGGCGGCGGGGGCCAGGCCCGACTCTTCGGTAACGATCTTCTCAAATGCCGCTTTCAGACTGTTGATATGGGCAATCTGGCTTTCCAGCGCCTCGCGCGCTACTGCATCGGTTTGCAGACAGATCACGCCCGGCAGCCGTACGGCCGCCTTGCTGCTGCGCTGTTCAGACTGCTGCTGGATAAAAAGATGGCGATAGTGCTTCATCGCCAGTTCCAGTGCGGCCTTGCCGATGTGCTGCTTCACGTCGATGGTGTCCAGCGGATCGTGCTCGGCCCCTTTGACTACCTCTGGCAGGGTAAAGACGCGCGCGGCCAGCAGGCGGCAGGTCTGCAAACGTTCTGTCAGGGTCAGCAGCTCGTGTTCTATTTCCCGAAACGTGCTGTTCAGCCGTTCGATAAGATCGTAGGTCGCCATAAGCCCCTCATTAGTTACAACATACTTATCATATAGCACAGCACGCCGGGTCAGGCCAGCGTGCGGTTGAAGTCAGGCAGGGACGGGAAGGGCGATGTTATGGTACACCGGCCAGCTAAAGCAGAAGCGCGCGCCGCCGAGCTCGCTCTCTTCGCAATGCACCGTGCCGCCCATGGCCTGCGCGATTGAGTAGACAATCGCCAGCCCCAGACCGCATCCGCCTGTGGCGCGATCGCGGCTGGGATCGAGGCGGACAAACGGTTCAAACACGGTTTCGCGTGCTTCCGGGGCAATCCCCGGTCCGTCATCCTCTACCGTCAGGCGGGCCTGATTGCCCTGCAGATCCAGCCCAATCTGCAGCGTACTTTCGCTGTAGCGCATGGCGTTGTTCATCAGATTGTCCAGCACGCGCTCCATCAGGCGCATATCGAGCGCGCCGTAGTCACCCGGCGTGACGCGCGTTAACAGCGTGCGCTGCGGGTTCACGCTCTGAACGTCGTCAATGTGGGTTTGCAGCCAGGCGGGCAGATCCGGCGTGCTGAGGTTCAGCTCGTTTTGCGGGCGATCGAGGCGCGCGTAGGTCAGCAGCTCCTCAATCAGCGCCTCAAGCTGGCCAATGTCGCGGTTAAGCGCCTGAGACTCTGCTTCCGTCAGATTCTCGCTCATCTCCAGACGATAGCGCAGGCGTACCAGCGGCGTGCGCAGCTCGTGCGCAATTCCGTCGATCAGCTGCTTCTTGCTGGCGATAAGGGCATTGATGTTATCGGCCATCTGGTTAAAGGCCACGCCCAGACGTTCAAAGCTGGAACCGCTGTCGAAGTGAATACGCTCTGTAAAATGCCCCTCGCCAAAACGCTGCGCGGCGGATTCGAGTTTCAGCATGTCCTGCCAGTGCGGGCGCATCCAGATAAAAACCGGAAACGCGAGTGAAATGGCGATAAAGGCCATCAGCGCCATGTCCAGCAGGCGCATCTGATGCAGATAATAGAGATAGGGCACCGGCCCGACGGCCAGCACGTAATGGCTGCGCGGAATTCGCTGGATAAAGGTGTATTTCTCATCCAGCGCGACGATATCCCCGTCGCGCAGACGCTGCATGGCGGGCGGGTCCAGATCGAAATCTTTCAACGGCTCGATGCGTAAATCGAATGACAGATTGAGATCCAGCTCTTTCAGGGTTTTCGCCCAGTCGTGTGGCGGGATCTCTCTCAGCTCGCTGCGCATCAGATAGAGCGAGCTTTTCATCAGGTCATCCAGAGACTGCCTGCCCGCGCGTTCGGCGGTAAATTTATAGACCAGGCCGACCAGCATGGTCATCACCAGGAAGCAGACAAACAGTAAAAGATAAAACTGCACAAACAGCTTTTTCATTGGATCTCACCGCAAAAACGCTATGTGCAGAATATACATGAAAACCCTTCGAGTTTTTCACGTCTGTCGAGCGTGTTAGACGGCTTTCGCGCTGTTTTTTACCTTGGCGATGAATTTTTCCGTCACGGCCAGGCCTTCTGCAATGTGCGTATCAATCACATCCGTTCCGTATTCGCTGATGAGATCCAGCAGTATTTCGTAAGACTGGATGAGTTCCAGCAGGTCAAAGAGCGCTTTTTGATCGGTGCGTGAGGGGGAGGCGTGATTCAGGGTTGCCTGATTAACAATCCACTCAAGATTGGTTTTTATCGCTTCTACCTGACCGTAGCTATACATAATTCATGGGCTTAAATCCTCATTTCAAGATTTATTGGAGAGATGTCGTGAAAGCTTCACGGCGAAAATGAGTAAAACAATCGCAAGAGCGGGGCGAGCTGAAGAAAGGAGAGTCGAGAAGGTAATTATGGAATAGTTTGCGTGCTTAGCAAGTTAATTGTTGCGCAAACGTAAAAATAAACGCGCGAAAGAAGGGCATTCTCGCGTAATGCCTTTATTTCGCGCAGGTTATCCTGTCCGGCGATCAGGTTTCCCACGCATGTGGGGCAAACAGATAGCCCTTGTTACGCACGGTTTTAATGCGGTAGGGCTCGGTGGCGTTATCCTGCAGTTTTTTGCGCAGACGCGAAATCGCCACGTCCACGCTGCGGTCCATTCCGTCATAGCTTACGCCACGCAGGTTTTTCAGCAGCGCGTCACGATCCATGATCTGCCCGGCATGCGTTGCCAGCTCCCACAGCAGGTCAAAATCTGCGGTGGAAAGGGCGATAAGCTCGCCAGAGAGCAGCACCTGACGGTTAATCGGATCAATAGACAGCGTACCGAAGCGCATCGCTTTGTGCGGCGTCAGAGACGGCGCCGGTGCTTCGCGTTCGATGCTGGCGTGCTGGCGTAAATGGAGGCGCAGGCGAGCGAGCAGGACGGCAGGCGGTGTGGTTTTCAGAATGTAATCATTGGCACCCATCTCCAGCGACAAAATATGGTTCATATCGCTGTCCAGTGAGGTGAGCAGGACGATAGGGCCCTCCCACCGGGCGCGCAGGTCGCGGCAGAGCGTCATGCCGTCTTTGCCCGGCAACATGATATCCAGCAGCACCAGATCCGGGTTTTCACGGACGACCACCTCTTCGGCACGATCGCCACGAGGTTCAACAATGACGTCCATATCATGTTTACCCAGATAGGCGGCGATCAGCTGCCCGACTTCGGGTTCGTCTTCAACATAAACAATCTTATTCATACAGCGTCTGTTTTCGTGAAAAAAGCCAACATACACCGCGAAACCTTAACCTTCCATTAATCTTTCAAAATTAACGCCGGTTCCGTTATTCTGGCCCATAGGGTGAGTTGATTATTATAAGGAAAACGATGGCTCTGGTGATCAAAGCCGCGCTGGGTGCGCTGGTGGTGTTGCTGATTGGCATTCTGGCAAAAACGAAAAACTACTATATTGCCGGGCTGATCCCTCTCTTCCCGACTTTTGCACTCATTGCCCACTATATTGTGGCGTCTGAACGCGGCACGGAAGCGTTACGCACGACCATCGTGTTTGGCATGTGGTCAATCATCCCGTATTTTCTCTACCTGCTTTCGCTGTGGTATTTCACCGGTTTTCTGCGTCTTCCCCTGGCGCTGGGCGGGGCGGTGGTCTGCTGGGGGCTCAGCGCCTGGGTGTTAATTTTCTTCTGGAGCCGCTTTCACTAGCGCAGCGGTCGGCCGCCGTCCACGGCAAAGGTTCTGCCGGTGACGTAGCAACTGGTGAGCAGGTAATCCACGAGGTCGATGACCTCTTTCTCGCCCGGGGCAATTTTCATCAGCGATTTATTCAGCGCCTGCTGGCGATACTCCGCATCATCGTTTTCGTTGAATAAGATCATTGCCGGGGCGATGGCGTTCACCTTCACCTCGGGGGCGAGCTTGCGGGCAAACGAGCGGGTCATATTATCCAGCGCGGCTTTACTGGCCGCATAGGCAATGTGCTTGTCGCTGCCGCGCTCCACCACATAATCCGTGAAGTGAATGATGTCGCCCGCAGCATGCCCGTCGCCGCGGAGCAGATCCTGCAGAGCGTGGTTAAGCAGATAAGGGGCATTGACGTGGATCTGCAGCATGGCGGAGAGCGTTTCGCTGAGTGACGTACCCGGCTTTTCGGCCTGCCATGCGCTGGCGTTATGGAGCACGGCGCGCAGACCCGTTGTGGTGGATTTCACCTTTTCCGCAAAGGCCAGAATGCCTTCATCGGTTGAAAAATCAGCCTGAATGCAAACCGCCCCGGCTTTGCGCAGCCCTTCAATCGACGGGTATTCCGTGCGGTAGCTGACAATGACCGGATGGCGAAGGTTGAGAAAATGATGGGCGAGGGCGAGGCCGATACGGCGGCCTCCGCCGGTGATCAGTATGGGGCGAAGCGGTGCATTTCCCATCGTATTCTCCTTTACAGTTCAACAATGGGAAAGGCGATGCTATCCCACTAACATCCAGGTTGCCGGCACGGCAGCAACCAGTAACAGTCCAATTAAGGCCATCTCACGGCGTTTCAGCGCGTTCTCCAGCTGATGCGTGCGGCGGGCGTAGATGAACACCAGCAGACCCGGTGCGTACAGCACCACCGACAGCAGCAGATGCATAGGTCCGGAAGCATACAACAACCACAGGCCGTAAATACAGGCTCCGACACCCACGACATAATGCGCCGGGCGTGTGGCAATTTTTAACAGATACGCACCCACTAAGAAATAGGGTACCAGAATCATCTCCGAGGCGATGGTCAGCAGCGTGTTATAGTCTGAACCTGTGAGCCAGATCAGCACCAGACAGATCTGAACGCTGATGTTGGTCAGCCAGAGTGAGGCAGACGGCGCGCTGTTTTGGTTTTGACGCGCAAACAGGCGTGGAAACGCCTTGTGCGTCGCGGCCAGGAAAGGCACTTCAGCCGCCATGATGGTCCAGCTCAGGTAGGCTCCGCAGACGGAGATGATAAGGCCAGCGGCAATCACCACGTCGCCCCAGGAGCCGAGCATTTTCACCATCAGGCCCGCCATTGACGGATTACGCATTTCAGCCAGTTCAGGACGCGCCACCACGCCCAGCGACAGCAGCGTCACCAGCAGATAGACCCCGAGCGCGGCCAGTACCGCCAGCAGCGTGGCGCGGCCCACATCGCGTTTATTTCGGGCCCGGGCGGAAACCACAACCGCGCCTTCAACACCGATGAACACCCACAGGGTAATCAGCATCGTGTTTTTCACCTGCTCCCAGACGGGGACGCCCAGCGCAACGCCGCTGAAATCGAGCGTGAACACGTCCATGCGGAATGCAATGAAGGCCAGAACGATAAACAGGCCGAGCGGAACCAGTTTCGCGAGCGTCGCCACCAGGTTAATGCTGGCGGCCGTTTGTACGCCACGCAGCACCAGCCAGTGGACGAACCACAGTAACACCGAGGCGCCCACAATAGACTGCCAGGTATTCCCGTCGCCAAACAGGCGCAGCTCAGGCGTATCGGTAAAGAAACTGAGGGCCGAGAAAACGATCACCAGATAGGAGACGTTGGCGATCACCGCACACAGCCAGTATCCCCAGGCCGAACAGAAGCCAATCAGCTCGCCGAAACCTTCCCGGGCATAGGTGAAAATGCCGCCGTCCAGATCCGGGCGAATGCGCGTCAGCAGCAGCATGGCGAAGGCCAGCAGCAATATTCCGACACCCGTAATGCCCCAGCCAATGATGAGGGCAGACGGGCTGGCGACGGCCGCCATATTTTGCGGCAAACTGAATACGCCCGCACCCAGCATTGAGCTTAAAACGAGTGCAGTCAGAGCACTCAGGCCAAGTTTCTTTTCCATTGGCTTCCTGTTATGAAAGGTCAAAATCCAGAATAATTATTTCGCTCAGGCGCATAAAAATGGTGGATCACACTAAGGCGCGGGATTTTACGGAGTGTAACGAAAGCATGCAATGACGTGTGGCAGAAATTCAAAAAAAGTAACAAAAAAGGCGGCATTGCGCCGCCTTTTTTAAACGATTTTGTTACTTGTACAGATCGGCGCTGATGGTCACGTTGTTACCACGTTCCTGCCACTGGCGGGTGATGTGGTAGAACTTCGCCCCTTTCTTCGCCGCACGCTTCGCGACCTGGTAAGAGACTTCCGTCATGTTGCCGTAGTTGCCGGTAAATTTGATGCTGTCGAACGGCACCATCTGCGCGGCAGTGGCGTTGTTCAGCTCTTCAACTTTGGTACCGTCTGGCAGCGTAACCGAATAACGGCCACCTTTCGTGGACTGTGTTTCAAAGAAACGGCCCACTTCAGCGCTTGGCGTAGCCGTCGTTGCGACGCCTGGGATTTCCACTTTCTTCGCTTCTTCGCCGCCTTTCGCTATCGCCGCGCGACCGGCTTCTGAGTTTGCCGGAATCGCATCCGGGCTCTGCAGAACACGTTTCTTCGCATCTTCTTTATAGATGAACGCGGTAATACGCTGGTTGCCGCCCTGGTTAGCATCGACCTGACGCACGATGTAGAAAGCGTAGGCCCCTTTCTCTTTCGCGGCTTTGGTGATGGCATCGTTCACTTCAGGCTGGCTGCGGTAAAAGCCCTGAACGGTGACGGTGTCGTACGGTTCCAGCGCAATTGCCTGATCTTTCGGCAGTTCAACAACACCGTTAATCACGCGGTTTTTCGGTGCGTCAGCTTTTGGCGCGTTGTCCTTATACAGCGCAATGGTCACGCGCTGGTTACCGCTGTTGCCGTTATCAGACTGGTCAACAACATAAAACGAGGCTGCCCCGTTTTTATCAGCGGCCTTTGATGCAGCGGCGACGGCGTCGCCAATAGAATTATAACGACCCACAATGACCTTATGGTCAAAAGGTTTTAACGCTGCCGCTTGCTCCGGCGTTAACTCTGTTGCGGCATTCGCAGACAGGGCGGTCGCGGAGAGAAGTGCGGACGCCAGGAGTGTGTTCTTAAGCTTCATAAAAATGATCCTTCGCCTTGCGCAAACCATGTACTGGTATTGTTGTTAATTTGAGACGGTCCCGATTATGGCATTTAAAACCCGTCGCTGTCTGCGCCATTTTTCACTGCCTGTGCTCACTGAATCACCTTATTCGATAACATTTAGTGATATGTTGAAAAAACACGCGTTTGACAAGTAAAACTGATAAAGCTTATGACTTTTACAAGTTAATTTAATGTTAATAAGTTGTTCTCTTATGGCGCTATATCATGTTTTTACCGCTTCGCTTGCGCGAATTATCGGTTCTGGCGATGAATTTAAGGTAAATATCACTGTCAGTGACGCCGATCGCTTATTTTTCACAGATAAAGTAAGAAATAGTGTTTTCTGGCGGTAGATCACGGCCGCTATTTTCAGTAGGTTATAGACAGTTTGTTACTGTTTTATTTTCCGGGGTGAATTGTGTCTCATTGCTTGCGTGATGGCGAAAAATGATACAAACCGCGGGCACTTATCGTTAAACCATCATCAAAAACCGATGGAAGGGAAAACTATGCGTATTGGGGTACCAAAAGAACGGTTAGCCAATGAAACCCGCGTAGCGGCAACACCGAAAACGGTGGAGCAACTGCTTAAGCTGGGTTTTACCGTCGCAGTTGAAAGCGGCGCGGGCAAACTGGCGAGTTTCGATGACGAGGCCTTTATTCAGGCTGGCGCGGAAGTGGTGGACAGTGCCGACGTGTGGCAGTCGCCGGTTATTCTGAAGGTCAACGCACCGGAAGAGAGGGAGATTGCGCTGCTGAATCCGGGCACCACGCTGGTGAGCTTTATCTGGCCTGCGCAAAATCCTGAGCTGATGGAAAAACTGGCCGCGCGCGGCGTCACCGTGATGGCGATGGACTCCGTGCCGCGTATTTCGCGAGCCCAGTCGCTGGACGCCTTAAGTTCGATGGCAAACATTGCGGGCTACCGCGCCATCGTTGAAGCGGCCCACGAATTTGGTCGCTTCTTTACCGGTCAGATCACCGCGGCGGGTAAAGTCCCTCCGGCGAAGGTGATGGTGATTGGCGCGGGCGTGGCGGGACTTGCTGCCATCGGTGCGGCAAACAGCCTGGGCGCTATCGTTCGCGCGTTTGATACCCGTCCTGAAGTGAAGGAACAGGTCCAGAGTATGGGTGCCGAATTCCTTGAGCTGGACTTCAAGGAAGAAGCGGGTAGCGGTGATGGTTATGCGAAGGTGATGTCCGAAGCCTTTATCAAAGCCGAAATGGAACTCTTCGCCGCGCAGGCTAAAGATGTCGACATCATTGTGACCACCGCGCTTATCCCTGGTAAACCGGCGCCGAAGCTGATTACCCGTGAGATGGTGGACTCCATGAAGCCGGGCAGCGTGATTGTCGACCTGGCCGCGCAAAACGGCGGCAACTGCGAATATACCGTAGCGAATCAGGTGACCACGACCGCAAACGGCGTGAAGGTGATCGGCTATACCGATCTGCCGGGTCGCCTGCCGACGCAATCGTCTCAGCTGTACGGCACCAACCTCGTCAACCTGCTGAAGCTGCTTTGCAAAGAGAAAGACGGCAACATCACCGTCGATTTTGACGACGTGGTGGTGCGCGGTGTGACCGTGGTGCGTGAAGGTGAAATTACCTGGCCTGCGCCACCGATTCAGGTTTCGGCCCAGCCTCAGGCAGCGCCTAAAGCGGCGCCAGAACCAAAAGAACCTGCCAAACCGGCTTCCCCGTGGCGCAAATACGCGATCATGGCGCTGGTGATTATTCTGTTCGGCTGGCTGGCTGACGTCGCGCCGAAAGAGTTCCTCGGCCACTTTACCGTCTTCGCGCTCTCCTGCGTCGTGGGCTACTACGTGGTGTGGAACGTCTCCCATGCGCTGCATACGCCGCTGATGTCGGTGACCAACGCCATCTCCGGGATCATCGTGGTGGGGGCGTTACTGCAGATTGGCCACGGCGGCTGGATCAGCTTCCTGAGCTTTATCGCGGTGCTGATCGCCAGTATCAATATTTTCGGTGGTTTCACCGTGACTCAGCGCATGCTGAAAATGTTTCGTAAAGGCTAAGGGGTAGCATATGTCTGGAGGATTAGTGACAGCCGCATACATTGTTGCTGCAATCCTGTTTATTTTCAGTCTGGCGGGGCTTTCCAAACACGAAACGTCTCAGCAGGGGAATAACTTTGGTATCGCCGGGATGGCGATTGCGCTGATTGCCACCATCTTCGGGCCGGACACCGGCAACGTGGCGTGGATCCTGGTGGCGATGATCATCGGCGGTGCGATTGGTATTCGCCTGGCGAAACGCGTTGAAATGACCGAGATGCCGGAGCTGGTGGCGATTCTGCACAGCTTTGTGGGTCTGGCCGCAGTGCTGGTGGGCTTCAACAGCTACCTGTACCACACGCCAGGTCTGGAACCGATTCTGGTGAATATTCACCTGACGGAAGTGTTCCTCGGTATCTTCATCGGTGCGGTCACCTTCACCGGTTCCATTGTCGCGTTCGGCAAGCTGCGCGGGAAGATTTCCTCTAAGCCGCTGATGCTGCCAAACCGTCATAAGCTGAACCTGGCGGCGCTGGTGGTATCGTTTGTGCTGCTGGTGGTCTTCGTGCGTACCGAAAGCGTCGGTCTGCAGGTGCTGGCGTTGCTGGTGATGACTATCATCGCGCTGGCCTTCGGCTGGCATCTGGTGGCGTCCATCGGTGGTGCGGATATGCCAGTGGTGGTCTCCATGCTGAACTCCTACTCCGGTTGGGCGGCGGCGGCGGCGGGCTTTATGCTGAGCAACGACCTGCTGATCGTCACCGGTGCGCTGGTGGGTTCTTCGGGTGCGATCCTGTCTTACATCATGTGTAAGGCGATGAACCGCTCGTTCATCAGCGTCATCGCCGGTGGCTTTGGTTCTGACGGCTCGTCTACCGGCTCCGATGAGGAAGTGGGTGAGCACCGTGAGATCAGCGCGGAAGATACCGCCGAGATGCTCAAAAACTCGCACTCGGTTATTATCACCCCGGGCTACGGCATGGCGGTGGCACAGGCGCAGTATCCGGTCGCGGAAATCACCGAGAAGCTACGCGCGCGCGGCATCAAGGTGCGTTTTGGTATTCACCCGGTGGCGGGGCGTCTGCCAGGCCACATGAACGTGCTGCTGGCGGAAGCGAAAGTGCCTTACGACATCGTGCTGGAGATGGACGAGATCAACGATGATTTCGCCGACACCGACACCGTGCTGGTCATTGGGGCTAACGACACCGTTAACCCGGCGGCGCAGGACGATCCGCGTAGCCCAATCGCCGGGATGCCGGTTCTGGAAGTGTGGAAGGCGGAGAACGTGATCGTGTTTAAGCGCTCAATGAATACCGGCTATGCCGGGGTGCAGAACCCGCTGTTCTTCAAAGAGAACACCCACATGCTCTTTGGCGATGCCAAAGCCAGCGTGGATGCGATTCTGAAAGCGCTCTGACAGGGTAAAGCCCGGTGGCGCAAGCTTACCGGGCCTACCAAACCCGTAGGCCGGGTAAGGCGTAGCCGCCACCCGGCAAAAAAAACCGCCGGTTCGCCGACGGTTTTTTTTTATCTTGCGGGTCAATCGTCTTCCGGATCGTCAAGCTCAACCGGCGTCTGGTACTCATCCGGCTTGATAACCAGCAGGTCGCAGCGCAGATGGTCGATCACCTGCTCGGCGGTGTTGCCGAGGAAGGCGGCAGAAATACCGGTACGGCCAATGGTACCCAGCACGACAATCCCCGCCTGCAGGTGTTCAGCCAGGTCCGGGATTACCTCTTCAGGCAGCCCTTTTTCCACGTGGGTCATTTTCTCATCGATGCTGAATTTCTGGCGCAGCGCTTTCATGGCCAGCAGGTGCTGACCGCGGATGGCGTCGTTATACACGCTCGGGTCAAATTCCGGCAGCTCAATGGCGATGTTAATCGGGGTAACCGGATAGGCACCTACCAGATGCACTTCGGTGTGGTTGACCTGGTCGGCAAGCTGGAGGGTCTCCTTCACCAGCTTCTCGTTCAGCGAGTTATGGTAATCCTCTTCGCTGGCGAGGTTTACCGCCACAACGGCTTTCCCGCCTTCAGGCCACGGCTGGTCTTTCACCATCCAGACCGGGCAAGGGCATTTACGCAGCAGGTGCCAGTCGGTCGGGGTGAAGATCACGGATTCCAGCTTGTCGTGCTGGTGCGCCATCTTCAGCAGCAGATCGTGCCCACCGGCAACGACTTCCTGAATGATGGCTTCGAAAGGTCGGTTGTGCCAGACCACTTTGATATCAATGGGCACGCCCGCTTCCAGGTAATACTTCGCCTGTTCGCGGATCCACGCGGTACGCTGGCTGATGACGCCCTGACGCATAGCGGTGCGCTCGTCAGGCGACAGAAGGGTGGTCATCTCATACGAGAAGTCATAGATCGGCAAAAACGCTTTGATTTTGCCACCAATCCGTTGATGCAAATACACAGCACGTCGTAATGCCGGCTGATCGTCCTGATTCGGATCGATTGCTACCAGCATGTTTTGATACTTGGCCATACAGGTCTCCTTACTACTGTCACCACAGTCTGTAATTAAAAGAGTAACCTATATATCCTGAATGAAACAGAGGAGAGCTTTTGCCAGATCAATAATTCATGAAAATTTATCAGAGGAAAAGCACCGTGGTCGTTACCGCGATAAACGCAATAAACAGCAGCACCATCACCGCTATCGCAAAGGTCGTGGAGTCCTGAACGTAGGTTTTTTCCTCCCCCTTCATTGGGCCGACAAGCATGATCCAGATGAAGATAAAGGTCACTGAGGCAATCACGACTGAAACGAAAAACAAACTTTCTCTCAATTCATAACCTCAACGAGACCCTTTTGGGTGCTGTGTGGGGACGTGCTACGGTGAAAAGGGCAGATATAAGACGGGGTAACAGGCCAGACCCATAAATCAGGAGAATTTATCGGTCTGGCAGTATACGTATGGCGTTTACGCCACGTTGCGGGCGTGCCCGGCAAGAACGGCCAGCGCTTCACCGTTTTCGATAGTGATGTATTTACCCTTAACGGCCAGCATCCCGCTTTTCTGGAAACGACCCAGCAGACGGCTGATGGTTTCCACGGTCAGACCCAGGTAGTTACCGATATCGCCACGCGTCATCGTCAGACGGAATTCACGCGGCGAGAAGCCACGCTCGGCGAAGCGGCGGGAGAGGTTGTAGATAAACGCGGCCAGACGCTCTTCTGCATTCTTTTTGGAAAGCAGCAGAATCATGTCCTGATCGCCTTTGATCTCACCGCTCATCAGACGCATCATCTGCTGACGCAGGTTAGGCATCTTGCCGGACAGATCGTCCAGGGTTTCAAACGGAATTTCGCAAACCATCGAGGTTTCGAGTGCCTGAGCAAAGCTCGGGTGGTGGCCCGTACCGATGGCATCAAAGCCTACCAGGTCACCCGCCAGATGGAAGCCGGTGATCTGCTCATCGCCCTGTTCGGTGATGGTGTAGCTCTTGATGGTGCCAGAACGGATAGCATAGAGCGATTTCAGTTCGTCTCCCGCTTTAAACAGCGTCTGCCCTTTCTGAAT
The DNA here is from genome assembly GCF_052983755.1 of Enterobacter sp. CFEC122. Lineage (NCBI taxonomy): Bacteria > Pseudomonadati > Pseudomonadota > Gammaproteobacteria > Enterobacterales > Enterobacteriaceae > Enterobacter > Enterobacter sp. CFEC122. The sequence goes on from NZ_JBRIQR010000015.1 coordinate 27,838, forward strand.
AGGCTTTTTACGCTCGATAATATTATCAAGCTGATCGAGTTCATGCTCATTCAGGGTAAACGGGATACAGAGCTGGCTGATGCTGCAATCCTGGCAATGGATAGCACAACCGCCAGACTGAATGCGTCGTATAATTCGCTTTTCCGGGATCATAGGTTTGCTCAAGCCTTAATTGATATTGGTCAATTTTAACATCTTTTTGGTAAGTACGTAAGCCTGACAAACCCTCAATAAGGACAAGAGACGGCAATGTGTCGCCATCTTCTTGAAATTCCACAGCTTGATTATGGATTTTTAGCCTAACCGGAAGAAAATTAAGCACAAAAAGCCTGGGAACTAGAGTAAGAGATACCCTTCGTGACGCAGCAACCACTCTTTTCGCTGCACGCCACCGGCATAGCCGGTCAGGGTGCCGTTGCGGCCAATAACGCGATGGCAGGGCACCACGATGCTGACCGGATTAGAGCCGTTCGCGGCACCTACGGCGCGTGCGGCCCCAGCGCGACCTAACTGCGCCGCGAGCTGGCCGTAATGCATCACCTGCCCGCAGGGAATGGCCCGCAGCGCCTGCCACACTTCGCGCTGAAAAGGCGTGCCCGCCGTGGCGGTGGGCAGCGTGTCGATGATGCTGAGATCGCCTTCGAAGTACGCCGCAAGCTTGTCGCTCAGTCCACCCGGATTGGTGGCGCGGATACGTTCATACCCCTGGGCGCGGTAGTGAATCGCAAGCAGTTCTTCCATGCGGTCGCTGTGCTCTTCCCACTCAACGGCGCGCAGGCAAAACTGCTCGTCCGCGATCACCCACAGCGGCCCAAGCGGCGTCGCAATCTTGTCTTCGAGTAATCTCAGCATCCTCATTCCCTTAGTTCAGCCTCGGGTAGATCCCCGGCCCAATCGGCAGGCCGACAAGATACCACGCCACCAGCATCACCAGCCATACCCCTAAAAAGATAAGCGGGTAGGGTAAAACCAGCGAATAGTAGGTACCCAGTTTGGCCTCGGGTTTATAGCGCTGCAGGAAGCCTAAAAACAGCGGAACAAACGGCGAAACTGGCGCCAGCGGGATAACCGAAGAGTCCGCGATGCGGAACAGGATCTGCGCGAAAGCCGGGTGGAACCCCAGCATCATAAACATCGGCACGAAGATCGGGGCCAGAATCGACCAGATGGCGGAGCCGCTGGCGATAAACATGCACAGCAGGGATGACAGCAGCGCCAGACCGACAAACGCCGGTACGCCGCTTAGCCCGGCAGCCTCCAGCGCGTCGGTGAGGCCCACGGCCATAAACTTGCCCATGTTGCTCCAGTTAAACATCGCCACAAACTGGGCCAGCGGGAACACCATCACGATAAAGCCCGCCATCTCTTTCATCGGCTCGATCATCAGCTGCGGCAGGTCACCCTGGCGGCGGATTTTGCCGGTGGCGATACCGTAGGCGAGCGAAACAACAAAGAAGAAGAGGATAATCAGCGGCACGATGCCCTGAATAAACGGCGAGGGCAGGACCGTATGTTTAACCGGATCGCGCAATATGCCGTTTTCCGGCACCACCATCAGCGCCACCGCGGCGATAAACGCCAGCGAGACCAGGCCAGCTACGCGCAGGCCGAAGCGCTGCTCTTTGCTCAGGGTTTCCAGCTTTTCATCGCTACGGCCTTCCCATTTGCCCAGGCGCGGCTCGACGATCTTATCGGTAATCAGCCCGCCGACAATCGTCAGGACAATCACCGAGCTGGCCATAAAGTACCAGTTGTCGATCACGCTGACGTGCATGGCCGCATCAATGGTTTTCGCCGCCTCCGTACTGATGCCCGAGAGCAGCACGTCGGTGGTGACGATCAGCAGGTTAGCGGTAAAACCGCAGCCCACCCCCGCAATCGCGGACAGCAGACCCGCCACGGGATGGCGCCCGACGGCGAGGAAGATCAGCGCCCCCATCGGCGGCATGATCACCAGCGCGGCGTCGGAGGAGATATGGCTGAAGAAGGCGATAAACAGCACCATGTAGCTCGCGTAGCGCGCGCTGACGTGAGAAGCCATCTTCACCATCAATGCGGGCAACAGGCCCACGCGTTCGGCCAGCCCGGCGCCCAGCACCAGCGCCAGAATGGCGCCGAGCGGGGCGAAGCCGCTGAAGTTTTTAATCACGTTGGGTAAAAACCAGTGCAGCCCTTCAATGCTCAGCAGATTTTTCACCGCCACCAGGCTGCCGTCGGCCGGGCTGCGCACGCTGACGTCAAAGGCGGAGAGCACGGCGGTGGCGACCATCAAAATCACAATCAGATAGATAAAAAGCAGGAAAGGGTGCGGCACTTTATTGCCGATCCTTTCAACCCAGCCATAGAGCTTACCGGATGGGGAATGCGAAGGTATGGATGACATACTCATGGGCGTTCCTCGGGAGTGTTGTGTTGTTGTGTTGTGTTTTTTTATTTTAAAGGTGACGGTGTCACGCCCGGTGGGATCGGACACGCGTACGGTTTTTCTTCTAGTTGTTGTTCGAACTCTTCACGGCATTCTTTCAGCAGCGCCGCGTCCTGCAGCAGATTGAGCGCGGTCGCGCCCATCACTTTCCCGGCCAGCAGCATGCCCTTGTGGGCAATAGAGGTTCGCCCCTGAGATACCAGCTGCCAGGTGTGCAGCGGCGTGCCGACGGTAAAGCAGGGGCTGAAGCACTGGGCGACCGGCATTTTCCAGCTGACGTCACCCACGTCGGTTGAACCCGCCAGCACGTTGTCGGTGACGGCATAGGGCGCGACTTCATCCACCAGCAGCGTCGCCTGATGACGACGGGCAAAGGCTTTACCCGCTTCGCCACCCGTGGCGGCAATATTTTTCAGGCTATTTTGCAGATCGTTGGGCGTCAGCGTGGCGCGGATCTCGCGGGCAAACTCTCGCTCTTCGTCGGTCCACTCCGGCGTGCCGTAGTGCTGCAGGGCGCGATACATCGCCGCCTCAAGCGTGCGGTTCGGCAGGTAGCTGGAGCAGGCTTTATCAAAGCGGCACTCGACGGTCGTTTCGGTCATCATCGCCGCGCCCTGGGCGATTTTCTCGATGCGCTCGTAGATCTGCTGCGCATCCGCCATCTCCGGGGCGCGGATCAGGTACAGCACCTCGGCCTGCGCCTGCACCACGTTGGGCGAAATCCCGCCGGTGTCGATAATGGCGTAATGGACGCGCGCTTTCTCGATGATGTGTTCGTTAAGGAAGTTGGTGCCGGTGGTCATCAGCGTCACGGCGTCCAGGGCGCTGCGTCCCAGGTGAGGAGAGTTGGCCGCGTGCGCCGCCACGCCGTGAAAACGCCAGGCGGCCTGAATATTCGCCAGCGTGCTGACGTTAAACATCCCGGCAAAGGCTTCCGGGTGCCAGGTGACGGCGGCATCGACGTCATCAAACAGCCCTTCGCGCACCATAAAGGTTTTCCCGGAGCCGCCTTCTTCACCGGGACAGCCGTAAAAACGCACCGTTCCGCTGCCGCCGTTCTGCTCCAGCCAGCTTTTCACCGCCACCGCGCCCGCAAGCGCTGCGGTGCCTAAGAGGTTATGTCCGCAGCCGTGGCCGTTAGCCCCCGGCGTGGCGGTTTGCGCCGTCGCGCAGTGTGCCTGCTGGCTTAACCCGGCCAGCGCGTCGTACTCGCCCAGCAGGGCGATAACCGGTTTTCCGCTGCCGAAGCTGGCGATAAAGGCATTGGGAATACCGCCTGCCTCGCGGGTCAGCGTGAAGCCTTCTGCTTCCAGCTCGCTGGCCAGCCGTTCGGCGGACCAGAACTCTTCAAAGCGGGTTTCGGGACGATCCCAGATCGCGTCGGCAATATCGGTTAACGTCCGACATCGCGTGTCGATCGCATCGGCAATAAAAGCGTAGTTCTCCTGCATCACACACCTCGCGTCCACGGGAAATTGAGCGCTGTTCGCGCCAGCGTTTCGATGGCGATAGTCATGACCTGCTCATCGAAGTCGAATTTTTCGTTGTGATGTCCGGCGCTCAAATCCGTGCCAAACACCATATAGGACGCCATGCCGCCGTTCTGCTGCACGCGGGCCATCATCAGCGTGGCGTCTTCGGAACCCGCTGGCGCTTTCACCTTATCGATGGCATGAACAACCCCGGAAACCTGGCTCGCCTGTTCGCGCAGATAATCCACCCACGCCGGTGTCGGCGCGCTGGAGGTGGCAGCCCCCATCAGGCGCATCTCCGCGCTCACGCCATAGAGCGCCGCCGCGCCGGTAATGACGGCCTGCGCGCGTTCAAAGACATACTGATTAATCGCTTCGCTTTCGCCGCGGGTTTCAACTTTGATCAGGGCATTCGCGGGCACCACGTTGCGCCCGCTGCCCGCCTGCATCACGCCGACGTTCACCCGGGATGCGCCGTCGCTGTGCGGAGCGATGCTGTGCAGGGCGAGGGCGGCCTGCGCGGCGGCGAGCAGGGCGTTACGCCCGTCCTCCGGCTTACCGCCCGCGTGTGCGGCCACGCCGGTGAAGCTCACGTCGAACTTGGTGGTGGCCATAAAGTTATCGCTGCCGCAGATCACCGTACCGGCAGGGACGCCGGTACCAATATGAATGGCCGTGAAATAGTCCACGTCATCCAGCGCCCCGGCGGCAACCATGGCGCGCGCGCCGCGCGTGCCTTCTTCAGCAGGCTGGAAGATCAGCTTAATGGTGCCGTTGAGCCGGGCTGCATTCTGCTTAAGCACCTGTGCCAGTCCCAGACCAATGGTGGTGTGGCCGTCGTGCGCGCAGGCGTGCATCATACCCGGATTGCAGGAGGCAAACCCGTCGCGGAACGGGCGATGGCTGTCGTCGAGCGCTTCGCTTAAATCAAGGGCGTCCATGTCCACGCGAAACGCCAGGGTTGGGCCAGGGCGGCCGGTATTCAGGGTGGCGACAATGCCGGTAAAGCCGCCTTCAAACGGCGCCAGCCATTTCTCAGGCGCGCCTTGCGCCCGCGCGCGGGCAAACTCTCGCGCCAGGGTTGCCTCGTCGGGCAGCCCCATCCGGCTTTCGGCATCGACCACGTCGCGCCCCATCGCCAGCGCGTAACCCAGCGAATCCAGGGTCTCCGCGACTTTCGCGGCGGTACGAAACTCTACCCAGCCGGATTCCGCAAAATGGTGAAAATCGCGACGCCACGCGCTCAGCTGCGGGGTTAACGTCTGGATGTACTGCGCCAGTGTGTCCATATCTGTTCCTGTCATCATGAAAATATGTGAACTGCTTCACGCTGTGATAGTTTTTACTTATCACTAACCGATTTTTCACAGTTTTAACCGTTCAGGAATTACCCTCGCACATCCCTTTCCAGTAAAGTAGATGACAGTTTCTTTACTCTGATAAACAACGGTTATCGGTCGGGCTATGTCATTTCAGGTTAAATTCCATCATCTCCGGGCGTTTGTTGAAGTCGCTCGTCAGGGCAGCATTCGCGGTGCCAGCAGGACGCTGAATCTTTCGCAGCCGGCGCTGACCAAATCCATCAAAGAGCTGGAGGAGGGCATGGCGGCGCAGCTTTTCGTGCGCAGGAGTAAGGGCGTGGCGTTGACCGAATGCGGCGAGGGTTTTTACCAGCGCGCCCGGTTAATTCTGGAAGAGCTGCGCGCGGCGCAGGATGACATTCGTCAGCGGCAGGGGGAACAGGCCGGGCAGATCAACATCGGGATGGGGGCCAGCGTTTCGCGCAGCCTGATGCCCGCCGTTATTACCCGCTTTCATGCCCAACATCCGCAGGTCAAAGTGCGGATAATGGAAGGGCAGCTGGTGTCGATGATCAACGAATTACGGCAGGGAGAGCTGGATTTCACCATCAATACTTATTATCAGGGACCTTACGACCAGGAATTTACGTTTGAAAAACTCTTTGAGAAGCCATTTGCGGTATTTTGTCGCGAAGGGCATCCGGCAACGGGGGCAACGTCGATTAACGAACTCCTGCATTATAACTGGACAATGCCGACGCCGCGGGGAAGTTATTATAAGCAGTTAGAAGAGGTATTTAGCCATCGCTCGCAAATACCGCGAATTGGTGTGGTCTGCGAAACCTTTTCTTCCTGCATAAGCCTGGTTGCACAAAGTGATTTTCTAAGCATATTGCCGCAGGAGTTAGGCTGTGACCCGCTGCTGGCGCACCGTCTGGTCATGCTGCCGGTTGTCGAATCGCTTCCAAAAGCAGCATATTATTTAATTCAGCGCCGTGATTCACGTCAGACGCCCCTGGCTGAATCATTAATTACGCAGTTCAGACGGGAAGTGAGAAAAATAATCGTGGCGTGAAAATGAGATAATAAAAAACAGGATCTGCCCGACATCAGACAGATCCTCCAGTACACACAGCAGTGCGTCCTTTCGCCAATCCTGAATATTATATCCATGAAGCAGGTATATTTAGGTATAACACCTTTTCCGCAAAAAGAAAGGATGTCGAGTGTTTGATTTTGCGAAAATTTAACACAAATCACTTATTTCATCTTTGCTGAAGTTTTAGTTAACTCGTATTTAAATCCATTTTATAAATACTATATATATTCATCAGGTTAATATTTGTTGCGCACGACGGCCTGTAACGGTGATTGAGGCCTGTCTCGGGCACAGGTATAGTACCGTCCTCAGTTGTAGCCGGAGGATATCCATGAACCCTGACGACAAATCCTTTTTTCTTGACGCCATGGAAGATGTCCAGCCGCTGAAGCGTGGCCCGGATATTCACTGGCAGCCCAGCCGCAATACGCGGGCGCGCCAGGAGGTGGATAGTGAACAGCTGGATAACTTCCTGACGCTGGATTTTCTTGACCTTCTTCCCCTGGAAGAACCGCTGGCGTTCCAGCGCGAAGGGGTGCAGCAGGGCGTTATCGAGAAGCTGCGCTCGGGTAAATATGCCCGCCAGGCCAGCTTAAACCTCCTGCGTCAGCCCGCCGAACGCTGCCGTCAGATGCTCTATTCTTTTATTCGCCAGGCCGGGCGTGACGGGTTACGCAATCTGATTATCATTCACGGAAAAGGGCGCGAGCAGAACTCGCATCCTAATGTGGTGCGCAGCTATCTGGCGCGCTGGTTAACCGAGTTCGAGGAAGTGCAGGCCTTCTGCGTGGCGCTGCCGCATCACGGCGGCAGCGGGGCATGCTACGTTTCACTGCGTAAATCCGATGAAGCAAAACAGGAGAACTGGGAGCGGCACGCCAAGCGCAGCCGCTAGCGGGCGATTTCCTCGCCCGCCGGTGATTCAGAAGGTTTCCCAGTTACTGTCGGTGGCGGCGTTTGCGGTTGCCGGGCGCAACAGCTGAGGCGTTTTCACGCTGGCCGGACGTGGAGCTACCGCTTTTTCTTTGCCGTTCAGACGAAACGCGGCCACCGCCTGGCGCAGCTGTTCGGACTGATCTTCCAGCGCCGCTGCCGCCGTGGCGGACTCCTGCACCAGCGCGGCGTTTTGCTGCGTCACGCTGTCCATCTGCGAAACGGCCAGGCTCACCTGTTCAATGCCGCGGCTCTGCTCGTCAGAGGCAGAGGAAATCTCGCCCATGATATCGGTCACGCGGGTCACGGCGGCGACGATCTCCTTCATGGTGGTGCCTGCCTCGCTAACCTGCTCAGAACCGGTATTCACCCGGCTGACGGAGTTCTCGATAAGCCCTTTGATCTCTTTCGCCGCCTGCGCGCTGCGGCTCGCCAGGGTCCGGACCTCGCCTGCGACAACCGCAAAACCACGCCCCTGTTCCCCGGCGCGTGCCGCTTCCACCGCGGCGTTAAGCGCCAGAATGTTCGTCTGGAACGCGATGCTGTCAATTACGCCGGTAATATGCGCAATTTGCTGCGAACTGTCGGCGATCTCGTTCATGGTGCGAACCACGTTATCCACGACGTGACCGCCGCGCGCGGCCGTTTCAGAGGCGTTTTTCGCCAGCAGCGTGGCCTGACGGGCGTTATCGGAGTTCTGTTTAACCGTCGCGGTCAGCTCTTCCATGCTGGCGGCGGTCTCTTCGAGCGAGGCGGCCTGCTGCTCGGTGCGGGCGGAAAGATCGTTGCTTCCTGCGGCAATTTCGCCTGCGCCGGTGTAGATGGAATCGGTACTTCCGCGTACGGCGCTGACGGTGGTCACCAGCGACTGCTGCATCTCATGCAGGCCTGCGGCCAGCTGACCCATCTCATTGCGGCCCGAGATAGCGATCTCCTGCGTCAGGTCGCCCCCTGCAATGGCGCGAATATGGTCCATAATGGAGTGGAGTGGTTTTAACAGCAGGTGCTGTAAACCCTGCCAGATGACCACCAGAACCGCGATAACGGCCAGCAGAATTGCCGCCAGCGTCCACTGCATCTGCGTGAAGCTGCTCTGGTTCTCTTCGGTTGCGGCCTTCAGCAGGGTGTTGTTTTCGGCGCGCCAGCGGTTATAGACCGCTTCCATATCGTCCTGCGCCTGCTGGGCGTCCAGATCGCCATAGGCCTGATAGTTGTCGGCGCGCAGATACTCAATCGATAAACGCATGACTTCGTGCATCTGGTTCCAGGATTTCTGCATCTCGTCGGTCAATGCCGCCTCCTGGCCCTTAACCTGCGGCAGTTTCTGCCACTCTTTGTTATAGGCTTCGGCTTTTGCCAGCGAGTCGCCTGCGGTGCCCAGCAGTTTATTGATCGCCGCAAGGGAAGCCGGGTCACGCTGGTTTTTCAGGTAGCGGATCGCCACGCGGGTGACGGTGACGCGCGTTTTCACCAGCGTGTTCACGCTGTCGCTCAGGCTTTCCTGCTGGGCATTGAGCACGCCGGAGTTCTGGAAGTTATGGCGATCGTTACTGACGGCAGAGTAGAACAACCCTCCCGTGACAACTTGCAGCAGGCAGAATATGGTGAGGGCAAAGATAATACCGGTAATCACGTGCAGATTTTTCAGCATAGCGGTCGTCCGTTAGAGAAGATGCAGGGTTACTTCATTACTATCGTCGTAGAGAATGTAAACTTTAATTAACTCGCGCTTAACTAAGGGGCCCTTTTGGGAACCTGTTGTAAATCCGGATCATTTTTATGAGGAAGGTCAACATGAGCAGCATTGATAAAAGCGGGACATACGCGCTCGGGACGCGGACGGTGAAACGGCTGGGCTACGGCGCGATGCAGCTGGCCGGGCCGGGCGTCTTTGGGCCGCCGAAGGATAAGCAGGCCGCGCTGGACGTGTTACGCGAGGCCGTGGCGGCGGGAGTGAACCACATTGATACCAGTGATTTTTATGGTCCTCATATCACGAACCAGCTGATCCGCGAGGCGCTTCATCCTTACCAGGACGATCTGACGATCGTCACCAAGATTGGCGCCCGTCGCAACGATAAAGGCGCGTGGCTACCGGCCTTTTCCGCGCAGGAACTGACGCAGGCGGTGCATGACAACCTGCGTAATCTGCAGCTGGACGTGCTGGACGTGGTGAATCTGCGGATTATGTTTAGCGCGCACGGGCCAGCGGAAGGGTCGATTGCTGAACCGCTCTCCACCCTGGCAGAATTACAGCAGCAGGGGCTGGTGCGGCATATTGGTTTGAGCAACGTCACGGCCACCCAGGTCGCGGAAGCGCAGAAGATGGTGCAGGTGGTGTGCGTGCAGAACATGTACAACATTGTGAACCGGGGTGACGATGCGCTGGTGGATCTGCTTGCGCAGCAGGGGATTGCGTATGTGCCGTTCTTCCCACTGGGCGGCTTTACGCCGCTGCAATCGTCCGGGCTGAAGGCTGTCGCGGATTCACTGGGCGTCACGGCAATGCAGGTTGCGCTGGCATGGCTGCTGCAGCGTTCTCCGAATATCCTGCTGATCCCGGGCACCTCTTCCGTGGCGCATCTGCGGCAAAACCTCGCGGCGGGGGAACTGCAGCTGCCGCCTGACGCGCTGGAAACATTGAATACGCTGATGGACTGATCGTCACAGGCGCAAAGCCCGACATGTGCTTCCGGGCTTTGCGCGTTTTAAATCTTCTGACACTTCAACGCGTTTGGGTTCGCTTCCGGAAATGACCTTGATCCCTGACCATAATCCGTAATACTGTATTTATATACAGTATATGGCGAGAAAGGCATCATGGACACTCTCTTTTCTTATCAACCAAAACAAATCATTGAACTACCTTTGTTTTTAGAACGTGTTGCCTGTGGGTTTCCCAGCCCGGCGCAGGATTATGTGGAGGATCGTCTCGATCTTAACCGGCTGGCAGTGAGGCACCCCAGTGCGACCTATTTTATCAAGGTGAGTGGAGACTCCATGATTGGCGCGGGGATTGGCGACGGCGATCTGCTGGTGGTTGACCGCTCGTTAAATGCCGAACATGGGGATATCGTCGTGGCGTCGGTCGCCGGTGAGTTTACGGTGAAAGAGCTACAGACGCGCCCGGTTCTGAGGCTGTTGCCACATAACGCCCGCTATCAGCCGATTACCTTTCAGTCCGAAGAGGAGCTGCAGATCTTCGGCGTCGTCACCCACACGCTTAAAACGCATAAACATGTTCGCGCTGGTTGATGTGAACAGCTTCTATGCCTCCTGCGAGAAGGTATTCCGCCCCGATCTGGAGGGGAAGCCCATCGTGGTGGTGTCCAACAACGACGGCTGCATCATTTCACTCTCGCGGGAGGCAAAGCAGTTCGGCATAAAAATGGGTGAGCCCTATTTTAAATTCAAAGAGAAGCTTTTTCCGGCGAGGGTTTACGTCTTCAGTTCGAACTATGCGCTGTATGCCGACCTCAGCAGTCGGGTGATGCAGACGCTGACGGATCTGGCTCCGGCCATAGAAATTTACTCGATTGACGAGGCGTTCGTGAACGTTTCAGGGATCGGTAACTGCATGTCGCTGGACGCGTTCGGACACCAGATGCGCACGCAGGTCTTTAAAAACACGGGTTTAACCGTTGGCGTCGGCATTGCCCCGACAAAAACGCTGCCGAAGCTGGCCAACTATGCGGCGAAACGGTGGGCCAGTACCGGCGGCGTGGTCGATCTGTCAGGCCGCGAGCGGCAGCGTAAACTGCTGGCAAAGGTTCCGGTAGAGGAGGTATGGGGCGTAGGGCGGCGCATCACGAAAAAACTGAACGCGATGGGGATTACCACGGCGCTGGAGCTGGCGGAGGCCTCCTCGTGGGTCATTCGCAAACATTTTAACGTGGTGCTGGAGCGTACGGCGCGCGAGCTTCGCGGCGAGCCCTGTCTTGACCTTGAAGAGTACACCCCCACGAAGCAGCAAATCATCTGTAGCCGTTCGTTTGGTCATCGCATTACGCAATATGAAGAGATGCACCAGGCGATTTGCGCCTACGCGGAACGCGCCGCAGAGAAACTGCGCGGCGAGCATCAATACTGTCGTTTTATCAGCGTGTTTGTGCGCACCAGCCCGCATGCGGACAACGAAATTTATTACGGTAATCAGGCTTCGGTCACCCTGATGACGCCCACCAATGACTCGCGGGATATCATCCGTGCCGCCACGGAGGCGCTGGGTCGGATATGGCTCGACGGGTATCGCTATATGAAGGCCGGGGTCATGCTGGCGGACTTTTTCAGCAGCGGTGTCGCTCAGCTTAATCTGTTTGACGACAATCGCCTGCGCGCCAACAGCGCGGCGCTGATGGAGATGATCGACAGCGTCAATCACTCCGGCAAAGGGAAGATATGGTTCGCCGGGCAGGGGATTGAGAAACCGTGGGCCATGAAGCGAGAGATGTTGTCACCGGCCTATACGACGCGATACGCGGATTTACCGGTGGCGAGGTAAAAGGCGGTTATTTTGTGGCGTTGTGGGTCGCGATCTCAGGCAGTAATTGCTCAATCACGCTGACGACCTTTCTGACGCGCTGCGGAATAAAGCGGGCATCAGGATAAACGGCATAGAGGAAGCGATCGGGTAACCGCCAGTCGGGCAGCACCGGTACCAGCGTGCCCGCCTGCAGAGCCCTGGCCACGAGCGGTCGCTGCATGCCGCCGATACCCATGCCGGATTCCAGCGCCTGCAGCAGCGCCTCACTGGTGTTGGCACGGAAAACGGTATTCACGTTGACCTCGACCGTCTCCGCGTCAGACATCAGGCGCAGGGGAGCATCCAGCGGAATGCCGCTGAACCGCACGTGTGGCAGCGTCACCAGCTCGCTGACGGCGCGTACCGCCTGAAAGCCGGGGGCGGCAAACAGTGCAGCTTCAATACGCCCCAGTACGCGCGCCGCATGCGCCTGCGGGGGCTCACTGCTCAGCCGTATCGCGACATCCACGCCCTCCGTCACCAGATCGGCAAGGCGATCATCAAGGGAAAGCATCAGATGCAGTTCGGGATGCAGACGCTGTAGCGCCAGCAGGTGCGGTAAAAAGATCTGCCCCAGGCCGCTCGGCAACTGGACATGGACGCGTCCCTGAACGCTATGATCGACAGGATGTAAACGCCTCTCCGCTTCCCCCATGGCGTCCAGCACGAGCTGCATATCATGCCGGTAGCGCTCCCCTTGTTCGGTCAGCTTCATCGTACGCGTCGTACGGTGCAGCAGTACCACGCCAAGCTCTTCCTCAAGCGCCGCGATCTGTTGACTGACGGCGGACTGCTTAATACCGGTCTGACGGGCAGCCGCTGAAAACGAGCCCGCTTCAGCGACGCGCAGAAAGGTAGAAATGGCATTGAGCTTATTATTCATTTAATGATTTTGCTTATAAGTGCCATCGGTTTCATGGGATATCTCCAGAAAAAATAATATATCACACTGCGTCTGTCACCCTTTCCGGAGAAATACCATGAATAATAGGCAGCAACACAACGTCGCCCTGGTCGCGGGCGCCAGCGGCATTGTCGGCAGACAGATGGTCAACACGCTCCTGCACCATCAGTGGCAGGTGATCGGCCTTAGCCGCTATGCCGGGTCGCATCCTGACGGCATTCCGATGGTCAAGATCGATTTACTGGATGAAAAGGACAGCGCCCGGGCGCTGCGCTCCCTGGACGGTGCCACCCATCTCTTTTACAGCGCCTGGGCGAACGCGGCGAACTGGGAAGACATGGTTGAGCCGAACGTCACCATGCTGCGTAAACTGGTCAGCATCCTCGAAAAAACGGCACCTTTGCAGACGGTAAGCCTGATGCAGGGGTACAAGGTCTACGGCGCGCATCTGGGGCCGTTTAAAACCCCGGCGCGCGAAAGCGATCCCGTCGTACCGGGTGCCGAATTTAACGCCGCGCAGCTTGCGTGGCTCAGCCAGTTTCAGCGGGGAAAGCGCTGGCACTGGAATGCCATCAGGCCGGGCGTGGTAGGGAGTGCGGTACCGGGCAATGCCATGAACCTTGCGCTGAGCATTGCCCTGTACGCCTCCCTGTGCAAGGCGCTGGGTTTACCGTTGCGTTTTCCCGGTTCGGAACAGACCTGGCACAGTATCGTTGACCATACCGACGCCGGGCTGCTGGCCGAGGCAACGCTGTGGGCCGCCGCGTCACCTGCGGCACAGAATCAGGCGTTCAACGTGAATAATGGTGATATCTGGCGCTGGAGCGAGCTCTGGCCGCGCATCGCACGCTGGTTTGACCTGGACTCTGCACCGCCGGTGAGGCTTTCATTTCAACATCTGTTTACGGACTATCGCGGCGTATGGCGCGAGCTTGCCGGAGAGCGGCTGGTGGAAGCGGATATTCTGCAGCTGAGCGACGGGCGGTTTGCCGATTTTGTCTTTAGCTGGGACTACGACATGTTTGGTGACGGGAGCAAGCTGCGCAGGGAGGGCTTTACGCAAATGCAGGCGACGGATGAGATGTTTTTCCACCTGTTCGCGCAGTTGAGAGCCGCGCGGATTATTCCCTGACCGTAAGGGTTGTTGTCATCAACGATCGGCGCGTTATACTCACGCGTTAAAATGAATGTATTGTGGGGCAGGGATATGCACGAAAGTCTAAAAATGATATCAGTCGCTCTGCCCCTCATTGCGCTTCTCATTCTGTTAAGCTTTTTGGTCAGACGCATTCGCCAGGCAAAACGTATCATTTCAGACCGTAACGGGATGAAAAAGATATCTGCCAATCCCTCCATATTTGGCGGAAATGCAGGTAAAACCTGGTTTTATGATGACCAGTTTTTATATGAAGTTAAAAACAACGCCACCCGTAAAATTGCGCTGGCTAACATCATTAAAATCAGACCGGGGAATACAGAGATAAACAGCAGACGGGTCTGGATTGTTATTTACCGCGACGGTGTTAATGAAAAGCAGGTGCAGTTTTATAACAATCTTACCTTCTGGAATCATAACTTCACGGCTTTTCTGGTAGCGGTAAAACGTGCCAATCCTGACGCTGTGGTTAAAGAACGCGCAATCCTCAATGTGTGAAAAAGAACCGCAGACGGTTTGCGGACGCCGCTCCTGTGCAGCGTCCATAGCATCAGGGTTAAGGGCTTACTCAACCGTTAACGCATCGACAACCTCGGCCACGCTTCTCACGCTGCGGATATTCCCAATCCCCGTGCCGAGCGCGATATACCCTTCATCGGTGTTATTTTCCAGCATGCCCAGGCGCAGGCCCCGTAATCCGCCCATCGCCTTGCCCAGCGCTTCGTTGCTTGCGCCCGCTTTATCCATCGCCGCCAGTTTTTCCGCCAGCTTGCCGGGGAGAGAACGATAGTAGTGGGGGACGGTGCGGAAAAGCAGCAGGTCCAGACCGTTGGCGGCAACAATTTTCTCTTTGACCCCCTGCGGCACGCGGCTTTCTTCGGTACTGATAAAGACCGAACCGGCAAACACGCCTTCCGCCCCCAATGCATGCGCCGCTCTGGCGGTGCGATTATCGGTAATACCGCCCGCGGCCATCACCGGGACGTGCTTCACGGCGTCGGCAATCAGCGGCACGATGGAAAAGGTACCCAGCGCCGTCGCGGGTAACGTCCCACCCTCATCAAAACCGGTGGCGACGATGATGTCTGCCCCCATTTCTTCAGCCAGAAGGGTGTTTTCCGGCGTGGGATTGATGTCGCGGTAGATAATGGCGATACCTGCCTCTTTTAACTCATTGAACAGCGCGGGAATAATGCTGCCTTCCCCATAGCCCGTATACACCACGGCCCTGACGCCTTCCTCTTTTACCACCTTAAGAATTGGCCCGGTCCAGACGTCATTAACGGCGGTGGGGATCAGGTTCACGCCAAAGGGTTTCTCGGTCAGCCGTTTGGTTTTCCGAATTTCTTCCCGCATTTTTTCGGCGGTCTCTTCCGGCGTGGAGACCGCGGTATCGGCGGTTAAACCGGCGTTGGGGCCCAGCTCGCCGAGTCCTCCGGCATTGCTGACCGCGGCCACTAAACGGGCATCAGTAAGCCAGGATAACGGTCCCTGAATAACGGGCTTTTCGATACCCAGGATCTGACAGATACGGTTATTTTTCATAGCAGACTCTCCCTTACGTTTGAATGAGGGAGAGTGTAGAGAGGAAGATTGTTAGGAAAAATAGCCAAAAACATTCATCACTGTTATAAAATTAATAACAATCATTTTCTCCCGCTCGCGGCAAGACATCCCTTATGCAAATAAACCTCTTTGAATCTATTCGGATTTTTATTGAAATTGTCGACTCGGGGAGCCTTACCCAGGCGGCGGAAAATCTGCAGGTCCATCGCCCGGCAGTGACCAAAGCGCTGCAGCTTCTGGAACAACACAGCGGCACGCGGCTCCTGCAGCGCACCACGCGTCGGATTAGCCTGACGCCGGATGGGGAAGCCTTTTATCGCCGCAGTAAACCTCTGCTGGCGCAGGCGGACGAATTACTGGAGTCGTTTGGCGCCGATCGACCTATACACGGCCAGCTGCGTGTGGATATGCCCATCTCTTTTGCGGCGCTGCGGGTGATACCCAACCTGCCTGATTTTTATCGTCAGCATCCTGAGATCGACATCATCCTGAGTAGCTCTGACCGCCGTCGGGATATGCTGCGGGACGGCCTGGACTGCGTGCTGCGGGTGGGCGAGCTGGACGACGGCGACTATATCGCGCGTAAAATCGGGAACATTAAAATCACGACCTGCGCCAGCCCGGCCTGGCTGGCTGAACACGGTACGCCAGAAACGCTGGAGGATTTACGCAAGCATCAGGCGATTAACTGGATTAACAACAGCAGCAGGCACGTTCAGCCGTGGACGTTTACCACGCCAGAGGGCGTCGCGGAGATCGCGCTACCCGGTAAGCTCGTGGTGGATAACTCCGAGGCCTACATCGCGGCAGGCCTGGCCGGGCTGGGGGTAATGCAGGGAATGAATCTCTTTCTCCAGCCTTACATTGACCGCGGCATGCTGGTTGAGGTCCTGCCTGAATATCGTTCGCCGGACCGCAAACTGTCACTGCTCTACCCACATCGTCATCTCTCCCGCAAGGTACGGGTATTTACCGAATGGCTGGAGAGTCTGGTGTGAAAGCGGCCAGCTCATGGCATAGCGCACCAATCTGCTCCACGGCATTGAGCAGGCGGGGCGTCGGTTCGTTTGCACAGTTTAGCCGCAGAAAGTGCGTGAGTTCTGCGCCAGGGGAAAACAGGGGGCCGGGGCTGACGCCAATACCCCGCGCCAGCGCGCGGCGATGCACCTCCAGCGCGTTGACCTGCGGAGGAAGTTCGACCCACAGCAGAAAGCCAGCTGCGGGGACGTTTACGCGGGTACCGGGGGGAAAACTGGCCCCGACCTGCGCCACGACGGCGTCTATTCCCTCTGCGATCCGCCGCTTTAGCCGCCGCAGGTGACGGTCGTAGTCGCCGCTTGCCAGCATCTCGCTCGTCGCGGCTTCCAGCAGCGGCGCGCCGGCCCACTCTCCGGCCATGCGGGCCTGCAAGACCTGCGGGTAATAGCGTCCGGCGGCAATCCAGCCTATTCGCCACCCCGGTGCAAGCGTTTTAGACAGGGAGCTGCAGTAAATCACATTCCCGTTCTGGTCGAAGGCTTTGCAGGCCGGAGGACGTTGCCCGTCACCGACCAGGTCACCGTAAACGTCGTCCTCAATCAGAGGAATACCGGCTTCTTCAAGCAGAGCAACCAGTTCCTGCTTGCGCGCGACGGGCATGCTGGCACCCAATGGGTTTTGCACGGTGGGCGAGGCCAGGACGGCCGCGGGACGGTGGCAGCGGATGGCGTCAGCCAGCGGTTCCAGTAACAGACCTTCAGCAGGATCGGTGGGGATTTCTAACGCCTTCAGGCCTAAATCCTCCAGCAGCAGGAGCGTGCCAAAGTAGGCGGGCTGCTCCACCGCCACCACATCACCTGGCTGACACACGGCCCGCAGGGCCAGGCGCAGCGCCTGCGTCGCGCCTGCGGTAATAATCAGATCGTCCGCGCCGAAGCGGGCTCCCCACTGCGCAGCACGCGCCGCAATCTTGCTTCGTAAATCACGCCTTCCCGGCGGCAGGCTGTAGCTCTGCCCATGCGCGTCCAGACGACGGCCCACGGAGTGTAACGCCCGCTGTAGCGCCTCCCCGGGCAGCCACGCGGGATCGGGCAGGGCGGCGCCCAGCGGGATCAGCCGGGCTTCTGCACTGCTGAACAGCGACCGGGCCACGGCGGACATAGTCACGGGCACCGGGCCCGGCGTGGAACGCGCGGGCTCCGCGCGCGGAGGGAGGCTGATCTGGCGGATGTAATAACCTGAACGCGGTCGCGCAACGATCAGCCCTTCAGCCTCAAGGCAGCGAAGGGCCTCCAGCGCCGTCGGAAGGCTCACGTGCTCGCGTTCGGCCAGTTTACGCGCGGAGATCATCCGGTCACCGACTCGCAATGCGCCTGAAGAGAGCGTGAGGCGCAGACGCTCAGCAATCCGGCGATAGTGTGGGGAGGGGGCAGACATGGGTATCTGTTCAGGCTAATTTTCGATAAAACTGACTATACAGCCAATGATGTGCGCCATCTATAGTGTCCGGCATGTTCAGGACAAGGAGGCATTATGCACAGCGATAATTTCGACATTTCCTCGTATTTCAAACGCATAAACTACACCGGACCGGCGGCGGCCGATACGTCCACCCTGCATGCGCTGATGCGTCATCAGCTCTTTTCCGTTCCCTTTGAAAATCTGGACGTGCAGGCGGGGAAAATTGTCTCGCTGGCGCCAGACGACATTGCCGAGAAGGTGTTAAAGAAAGGGCGCGGTGGCTACTGCTATGAGGTGAACGGGCTTTTTGCCATGGCGCTGGAAGCACTCGGCATTCCTTACCGTTTCGTGGCGGCGCGCCCGATGTTCTACCCCGCGCGGCGTCCGAAAACCCATATGGCGCTCATCGCCGAGGTGGAGAGCCGTCAGTGGCTTTGCGATCTCGGCTTCGGCAGCTACGGCATCCGCGCGCCAATGGCGCTGGACACGCTTGACGTGGAAATCACCCAGGATTTCGACACGTTTCGCCTGAGCCGCAGCGCGGAGGGCGAGTATCTGCTCGAGGCGAAGGTGGAAGGCGAATGGGCCCGACAATACGGCTTCGATCTCACGCCCCAGGAGTGGATTGATTTCGTTCCGGCCAACTACCTTAACTCCACGCATCCTGAGGCTATTTTTGTGCAGAAGCGGGTGGTGGTGCAGCACAGCCCGGAAGGGCGCCAGATTTTGCTGGGCGATATGCTGAAAACCATCACGGCGAACGGCACTGAAACGCGGCAGCTGGTGGAGGAGGACATCCGCCATGTCCTGAAAGACCGTTTTGCGCTGACCGCCGCGTAATCGGAGAAAGATGGGGACTCAGCCCGGCCCGTCGGCTGCGGCTTTGCGCTGAGCCCCCCACTGTAACAGCAGGCTAAACGACGCGGGTAACACGGTCAGCGTCACCAGCGTCGCAGCCAGCAGCCCGCCAATAATGGCATAGGCCATTGGGCCCCAGAAGACCTGGTGAGAGATGGGGATCATCCCCAGAATGGCGGCACAGGCGGTCAGACAGATGGGTCTGGCCCGGTGCTCCGCCGCTGCCATAATCGCGGCATCGTTTGCCATCCCCTGAGCAAGATTGCTGTCAACCTCGCTAATCAATATCACCGCGTTACGCACGATCATCCCCGCCAGGGCGATGACGCCCAGCAGCGCAACAAACCCCATCGGCGTGCCGCCAGGCAGCATAGCCAGCACGATCCCCGGTAAACCAAACGGGGCCATCAGGAGCGCCAGCAGCATCCGGGAATATCGCCGCAGCTGAAGCATCAGCAGCATCAGCATGATGACCAGCGTCACCGGAAGAACGGTAAAGACGGAGCTGTTCCCCTTATCCGATTCGGCAACCGCGCCGCCTTCTTCAATGCTGTAACCTGCGGGCAGGCTCTCGCGCAGTTTATCGACCGCCGGACGCAGCGCGGCGGATACCGCTTCAGCCCTCAGCCCCGGGGCGAGGTCGGTTTGCACCGTGATAAAGGGCACGCGCTGGCGGCGCCAGATGACCGGATCGTCCACGCCCCAGACCGGCGTTGCGACGGCGCTGAGCGGAATTTTTTTACCGTCATTCCCCTGAATCGTGAGTGAGGAGAGGGTGGCGGTGCTCTGGCGCGCGCTGTCCTCGGCCCTGAGCACCACGTCGACAAGGCGGTCATTATCTCTGATGGACGTGACAACGCTGCCGGACCAGACGGTATTCAGCGTGCGGGCAAGGCTTTCTGACGATATTCCCGCCGCTCTGGCCGCCGTCTGATTCACCTTAAGGGTGATGACCCTCTCCGGCTCTCCGGCCGTCTGGTTAACGTCGCGTGAGAACGGGGAGCGGCCAATCGCGTCCGTGAGACGGTTCGCAAGCGCCCGGACCTGCAGATAATCCGGCCCGCTCACCCGGTATTTGATGGGCCAGCCGACGGGAGGCCCCAGCTCAAGGGGCGACACGCGGGTGATGATGTCGCTAAATTGCGTCGCCAGGATCGTGTTGAGCTGTGCGTGCAGACGATCCCGCGCCGCAAGATCCTTCGCGACCACAACCATCTGGGCGATAGTTTCATTTTCCAGCAGCACGTCCATCGGCAGGTAAAAACGGATGGCGCCTGAGCCAACGTACGTCGAAAAGCGATCGATATTGCTGTTGTCGGCCAGCGCTTTTTCCAGCTTTTCCACCTCTCTGAGCGTTTCCGGCTGCGACGCGTTGGCCGGAAGCGTCAGGCTGACCAGCAACTCGGGCCGGTCCGAGGCGGGGAAAAACTCGCCCTGCATAAACGTCGTGCCGTACGCTGACAGCCCCAGCGCGGCAAGCGCAATCAGTACGGTAGCGAGACGGTGGCGGAGCGCCAGGCGTAAAAGCCGTCCATACCCGCGCGCGATCCTTCCCGGTCCTGCCGCGTGATGTCTGACTTTTTCCGGCAGCAGCCACGTGCCCGTTAGCGGCGAAAACAGGATCGCGACGGCCCAGGAGCAGAGCAGGGCGATGAGCACCACCGCAAACAGAGAGAAGCAGTATTCGCCGGCGCTGGAGGCCGCAAAACCAACGGGAATAAAACCGGCAATCATGACCAGAGTACCGGTGAGCATCGGGAAGGCCGTCGTTTTGAATGCATAGGTGGCCGCGAGTCGACGGGAATCCCCCGCTTCCAGTCGGGAGACCATCGTTTCGACGGCGATCATGGCGTCATCCACCAGCAGGCCCAGGGCAATGATCAGCGCCCCGAGCGAGATACGCTGAAGGCCGATGCCGGCGAGCATCATGCCGACAAACGTCATGGCAAGCACCAGCGGAATGGCCGTCGCCACCACCAGTCCGGCCCGCAAACCCAGCGAGACAAATGAAACCGCCAGCACGATAACAACGGCTTCGATAAGTACCCGGATAAACCCGCTTACCGCTTCACTCACCACCGCTGACTGATCGGCGACTTTCACCATCTCAATACCGTGCGGCAGCCCGGCGCTGAGGGCCGCCATTTTTGCGTTCAGCGCAGCACCGAAACGCAGCATGTTGCCTGTCGGCGCCATCGACACCGCCAGTCCGATAGCCGGTTTGCCGTTCACCCGGTAGGCCGGGGCCGGTGGCTCGGCGATTTCCCGGGTGACGGTGGCAATGTCGGTCAGCGGAATATAGCGATTGTTAACGTGCAGCGTGACGGCGCGCAAACTCTCTTCGGTAGTGAGCGCCCCGCTGACCTTTATCGCCATGTTCTCCTGCCCGGTACGCATCGTTCCTGCCGGGACAACGGCGTTTTGCGCCCGGAGGGCGTCGGCAACGTCCTGAATATCCAGCCCCATACCGGCCAGGCGCGCCGGAGAAAAGGCGAGAACCCACTGCTCCTGCTGTTCGCCCAGCAGGGTGGTTTTGCCCATATCCGGCAGGGACATGAGCTCGCGCCGTATTGTCTCTGCGCTATCCCGCACCTCCCGCAACGTGAAGCCTTCGGGAATAAAGGCGTAAATTGTGCCGAACGTGTCGTCAAACTCGTCATCCACGGCAGGACCCTGCACCCCTTCGGGCAGGGACGGCGCGATGTCCTGCATTTTTTTGCGAACCTGATACCAGATATCGGGCACGCGTTGCGGGGGCGTATCGTCACGGAGGTTGACGTGGATAACGGTGCGTCCGGCACGGGTTTCACTTTCGAGATAGTCCAGCCAGGGCGTTTCCTGCAGCTTTTTTTCAAGCGTATCGGTCAGCAGGCGGGTGGTATCCGTCACGGAGGCTCCCGGCCACTGTGCGGAGACGACGGCCGTTTTAATGGTGAATGCCGGATCTTCGTTACGCGGCAGCTTCTCATAGCAGAACACGCCCATCGCAATCACCAGCAGCATGAAAAAGCTGACCATCTGCTGGTTCTTCAGCGCCCAGGCGGAGAGGTTAAATTTGGCTTCCGATCCTGTGTTCATGGCTGAACCTCTCCGTCCATCACCGGCTCGCCGGGTCGTAATGTGCTCACGCCCGCCGTAATCACCCTGTCGCCGGGCTCAAGGCCGGAGGCAATCATGACGGAGGTGGCTGTATAGCCGACGGGCACCACCACGCGCAGCTGCGCCCGCGACTGCGGGGTAATCACAAAAACCGCCGGTTTGTCGCCGGCTCGGGTCAGCGCCGACGCGGGAAGGGCGTACCCGTGCGGGGCGGCGGAGGGCAACGTCACGGTGACGCTGGCGCCCAGCGCCATGGCCTCCGGCGGGTTTTGCAGGGTGGCTCTGACGCGCCACGTGCGGGTCTGAGGATCGGCCTGCGGGGTGATATCCCGCAGTGCGGCAGACGCCTGCACCGACGGGTCGCCGAGCAGGGAAACCTGCAAAACCGCCTTATCCAGAGGCGGGATCGCATCGGGCGCGGCAATGTCAAACGCCACGTCGCGGGCTTCCCCGGTCGCCAGCGTCAGAACGGACTGGCCGTCGCTGACAACCTGTCCTGCAGAGGCGCTCACGGCCGTGATGACGCCCGCTTGTGGAGCGATCAGTCGCGTCCAGCCGAGACTTTCGCGGGCATTTCGCCATGCGGCCTCGCTGCTTTTTAAGCGCGCGCGGGCGACAAGCCAGTCAGCCCGGGCGCTGTCGAGCTGCGTGCGGGCTATCGCGCCCGTTGGCATAAGCTTTTGCATGCGACTGACGTTAAGCGCGGCGACCTGGGCAGAGGCTTTGGCGCCTTCATAGTCGGCCGCGGCGCTGTCGAGCTGGTTTTGCCCGGTCGTATTATCAAGCGTGGCCAGCAGCTGTCCGGCAGTGACCCGGTCGCCAATATCAACGCTACGCGTCAGTATCCGGCCTCCGGTGCGAAAGCTTAGGGTCGTTTCATCGTGGGCATGGATCTCACCGGTTCTTTCCAGCGCGGGAAGGGAGTGGGCAGAGCCAACGACGACGTAGCGTACCTTACGCACTGGGTCAGGTTTGTTTTCGTGTTTATCACCGCAGCCGGCCAGCGGAAAAATCGCCAGCGCAAGCAGGGCCAGGGGAAGAAAATGCAGCCAGGAAAAGGTGCGCGCCACGCCGTACAAATGATGCAGGCAGTGGCGGAGGGAGAGAAAAAATTCGTCTGACATAACGCCGCTCCATAAAGGGAATGGCGTTATTAAATGCGCGCTACGTCGAGAAAGATTCGATGTTCTGTCAAGGCTTTATCAAGAGGGGAGATTTTCATTATCAGACGGCTGCCAGGGCAACAAAATGCGCACCGCAATGCCGCCGGTTTCCGGTAATGACGCGCTAATCTCACCCCCATGCGCCTCGCAAATCGCCCGGGCGATGGACAAACCGAGGCCGCTGCCGCCGGAATGCCGCGCGCGGGACTGCTCCTCGCGGCTAAAGCGTTTAAACATTTCCGGTAAGAACTGGGGCGACACGCCCGGCCCGTCATCGGTGAATTCGAGGATGTAATGCCCGCTGGCGTAATGCAGCGCCACCTCAAGGTGGCCGCCCTCGCGCCCGTAGCGTAGTGCATTTTCCATAAGGATAGTAACGACCTGCCCCATACGGAACGCATCGCCCCGGAAGGGGCTGGTGTGCGGGTTACGCAGCGTTATCCTGAAATGATGCGCATCCGCCTGGGGCATGATCCAGGCAGCCCGCTCCTGAATCAGCTCATCCAGACAGAACGGCTGGTCCTCCAGCACAAGGTTACCCGCGTCGGCCAAAGAGAGAAGGTGGAGCTCGTCGGTGAGGCGGTTGAGGTGCTGGAGCTGTTTCATCACCATGCCCAGCTGCGCCGGGCTGGCATCAAACACGCCGTCTAACATGCCCTGCAGACGCCCGATGGCGGCCGTCAGGGGCGAGCGCAGCTCGTGCGCCATCGCGACGTGCGAGGCGCGGAGCTCTTTCTCATAGCGGACCAGTTGCCCCGTCATGGAGTTAAAGTCCGCCGCAAAGCTGACCATTTCTGCCGGTGCATCCTTGATCAGCTCTGCCTGACGGCCAAACTGCCCTTCGGCGACATCCTTTGCCGCATCGCGAAGGCGGCTGAACTGCAGCGCCAGCGGGCGGGCGTGTTTGAGCCCCATCACCACAATAAACGGGATCATCACCAGCACCAGCAGGGCCACCGTGACCCAGTCCGCTGAGGCGATGGACGGCGTGGAATAGCTCAGGCCCCACCAGGTATCCACAATCGTGTGGAAGCGGGCCGGATTGGCCTGCGGGTTCTGGCTGAGCGTAAGAAACTCCTGCCGGACCGCTGGCGGCATCCTGCCCATGATCCAGTAGTTCTGGACCGCATAGCGCAGCCACATGCAGGTGGCAATGACGATCACGCTGCCGATAGCCAGCGCCAGGATGCGCGCGCAAATCCAGCGCCACAGAGAGGCGTGCCGGTTTTTTATCATGGCTGTCTGAACCTGTAACCCACGCCGCGCACGTTGATCAGCACGCCGGAAATACCCACGGCCTCAAGTTTTTTACGCAGGTTATAAATATGGGTGTCGACAACGCGCTCCAGCGCCTCGCTTTCCGGCAAACAGTGTTCCAGTAAATACTGGCGGGAAAACGGGTGCGCAGGCGAGCGCAGCAGCGTTGCCAGAAGCGAGAATTCCGTTGGCGTAAGATCGAGCATCACAGGCGCGTCGTCGCCGTTGTCCACGCACGCCACAATGGCGGCGACATCCACCGCCAGCGTTCGCCAGCGAAGGATCTTTTCCTCTGTCTCTTTTTTACTGCTGCGCCGCAGCACCGCCTGCACCCGCGCCACCACTTCGCCCGGATGATAAGGCTTCACCACGTAATCATCGGCACCGTAGCGCAGGGCGCCAATGCGATCGGGAGTATCCCCCATGGCCGTGACCATGATCACCGGCACATCGCTTTTACGACGCAGGCCCGCCAGCACCTCGGTGCCGTTAAGTCCCGGCAGCATCACGTCCAGCAGGATGAGGTCGGGCTTCCACCGCTGCGCCATATCCAGCCCGGAAAGACCGTCTCCGGTAATGGTCACGTCGTAATTTTCACGCCGTAAATAGGCTTCGAGCACGCCAGCCGCGTCGGCGTCATCTTCAATAATCAGCACTCTTCTGGATAACATCCGTTCACCTTGACCATTTCTTAACACTATCCCGACGATTCATTGATTCAGCCAAATCATACTGCGCCAACATTGTGTGGCTGTTCCTGTCTCAGGAGACGCCAGCGTCTGTAAGGAGAGCAGTATGATAGCGATAAAAAAAGTCCTGTATATGTCCGTCCCGCTTCTGATGGTCGTGGCATCCGCCGCGCAGGCGGATGATGACACCGCGTCCGATTCCTTAACCGTCGGGCTGGGAGGGCAATATGCCCCGCGTTACTCAGGCTCAGACAAGCAGGTGTGGCAGGTGGTTCCTGTGCTGCAGGGACGCAAAGGCGCTTTCTTTGTTGATGCACAAAAAGGGGTGGGATATGACCTGCAAAACGACAGCGGTTGGTATTTCGAACACACGCTGGGCGACGACCCCGGAAGGGCTGATAAAAATTCTGGCTGGCGTGAGGGTGCAAACAACCTGAAAGGGATGGGGGACATTAATGCCACCCTGAATACCGGCCTTGCCGTCGGCTGGCAGGCCGCGCCATGGCTGAGCATGGAAGGCAAAGCGACGCTGCCGTTAACCGACAGTCAGGGGGCAAGCTATCAGGCCTCCATTACGCTGATCCCGGTACAAAATAACCAGGACACGATAGCCTTTCAGTCTGCGGCCCTGTTTGGTGACAGCCGTTATATGAATACCTGGTATGGCGTCAGTGAGCAGCAGAGCCGCCGCACCGGCTATCGCCGCTATTCAGCGCCGGGTGGATTTTATGGCGTCGACACCAGCCTGACCTGGAGCCATCAGTTCGATGCTCACTGGGGAACTGTCCTCAGCGCGGACTATACCTGGCTTGGCGACCATGCCAATCAAAGCCCGATCGTGATGCGGCGTAATGAGGGGTCTGCAACCGCCGCTATCACCTGGACATTCTAAATTCTCGGATCATGATGTGAGCGAGGGGGTGAGAGGATTACTTCTTCTTATCCATCATCGCCTTTAAATCGGCAAACGGGTTAAACGTGGCGACGCCCACGTCTTTTTGCGCGTCTTCCCCGGCCACCACGGTGGTGCCGTACCGATCTGCTTCGGTGTATTTCGAATGCTCATGATCGTGGCAAAACAGGCACAACAGCTCCCAGTTGCTGCCATCTTCCGGGTTGTTGGTATGGTCGTGATCGATATGGTGAACCGTGAGTTCACGCAGATTGGAATAGACAAACTCACGCGAGCAGCGTCCACACACCCATGGATAAATTTTTAATGCTTTTTCGCGATAGCCGCTTTCCAGCCGCGCGTAGTTTTTGGGGATCAAAGCCATTGCCGGTTTTACCTGCCATGAAAAGAGTGGGGAAGAGTATATCCCATAACGTTGCGTCGTGACGAACCCGTCAGTTATGTCAATTTATTTGAACCATTCCGTTAAATAAACGGCATTTATTCTTACCGGGTAATGCGTAAAGTGGACAGAACGCAACGCATTATCAGGACACAGGGTTATGAAAAAGATCGGATTTTTATCCTTTGGTCACTGGACGCCTTCACCGCAGTCCGGCACGCGCTCGGCGGCCGATACGCTGCTGCAGTCCATCGATTTAGCCGTGGCGGCTGAAGAGCTGGGGGCAGACGGCGCGTATTTCCGCGTGCACCACTTCGCCCGACAGCTTAGTTCGCCGTTCCCTCTGCTGGCCGCTATAGGGGCAAAAACAAAAACCATCGAAATTGGCACCGGCGTAATCGACATGCGCTATGAAAATCCGATGTACATGGCCGAAGATGCGGGCGCGGCGGATCTGATTTCCGGCGGTCGCCTGCAGCTGGGCATCAGCCGGGGCTCCCCGGAGCAGGTTATTGATGGCTGGCGGCATTTCGGCTATGTCCCGCAGGAAGGGGAAAACGAGTCGGATATGGCGCGTCGTCATACCGAGGTGCTGCTTGAGGTGCTGCGTGGGGAAGGGTTTGCCAAACCGAACCCACAGCCAATGTTCCCCAATCCACCGGGGCTGCTGCGTCTGGAGCCTTATTCAGAAGGGCTGCGCGAGCGTATCTGGTGGGGCGCGGGTTCTAATGCGACGGCGGTATGGGCGGCAAAACTGGGCATGAACTTGCAAAGCTCAACGCTGAAGGACGATGAAACCGGCGAGCCGTTCCATATTCAGCAGGCAAAACAGATCCGCGCGTACCGTCAGGCCTGGAAAGACGCAGGGCATACGCGCGAGCCGCGCGTGTCGGTTAGCCGCAGTATTTTTGCGCTGATGGACGACCGTGACCGGATGTATTTCGGTGCCAGCCGCAACGACAGCGATAGCGTGGGTTATCTTGATGAGAAAACGCGCGCCATCTTCGGGCGCAGCTATGCCGCGGAGCCGGACAAGCTGGTTGAACAGCTGAAAAAAGACGAGGCGATTGCCGAGGCGGATACGCTCTTACTGACCGTACCGAACCAGCTGGGGGTGGATTATAATGCGCACGTGATTGAGTCTATTCTCAAACATGTCGCACCGGCAATGGGCTGGCGCGAGTAGTTCCGCTATCAGCCTTGAGATCGTAATGGAAAACCTGGCCCTCTGGTATCGCCGGTTTGGCGAGCCAGATTCTGTTCTGCAACCTGAAAACGCGCCGCTGGGCGCGCTTGCGCCCGGACAGCTCCGCGTGCGGATGCTGTTTTCTCCGGTCAACGCGTCCGATCTTATCCCCATCACCGGTGCCTATCGACACAGAACCCCGTTACCCGCCGTCGCGGGGTATGAAGGTGTCGGGGTTGTCACCGGGGCGCCCGCCTCGTTTAAGCATCTGGTGGGTAAGCGCGTCCTGCCGCTGCGCGGTCAGGGCACCTGGCAGCGCTATGTGGACTGCCCGGCAGAGTATGCGATACCCGTCCCAGACGCTGTCGACTCGCGCCTGGCCGCGCGGGCCTACATCAACCCGCTGGCGGCGCAGATGATGCTGACCCGCTACCCGCCGCGCGGAAAGCGGGTCTTGCTCACGGCTGCGGGATCCGATTGCGCCATCCTGCTGGGGCAGTGGGCGCGTCAGGCGGGGGCGGAAGCGGTGTACGGCATTCACCGTTCCGCCGTGCATGCTGAACGGCTGGAGGCGATGGGGATCACGCCTGTCGCGCAGCATGACGCAAACAGAATCGGCACCGTCGCCGCACGCAGCGATATCGTCTACGATGCCACCGGCGGGCCGCTTGCGGAAGCGATCCTCAGCGTGATGCCCGAGCCGGGCATGTTTGTGTGCTACGGGCTG
This sequence comes from Enterobacter sp. CFEC122, assembly GCF_052983755.1. Lineage (NCBI taxonomy): Bacteria > Pseudomonadati > Pseudomonadota > Gammaproteobacteria > Enterobacterales > Enterobacteriaceae > Enterobacter > Enterobacter sp. CFEC122. Next base: position 55,929 of record NZ_JBRIQR010000015.1, read on the forward strand.
CTGTCCGGGCAAGCCTTCACACAGCGGCGGCCTGCGCCGCGCGTGGCGTGGTTCCATATCCGAAACGGTCTGGATGCGCTCAGCGTTGAGGCGTGGCGCGCGGAGTTCGATCGCATCTGGCTGAGGTTGCCCGACAGTCAGTACAGCGACGTTACGGTGTACCCGCTGGCGGAGTGGCGAAGGGCGCTCAGCGCTTATCGTGAAGGTGGAAGGACCCGCAAGCCCCTCCTGTCGATGGCAGAATGACGGCTATTTATGACTCATATCGCTCAGCAGCACGGCGATACTTTGCCCGCCCGCCGTCTGCTCCAGACCAATCTTGACGATGATGGTGAGCGGAACGGAGAGCAGCATCCCAACGGGCCCGAGCAGCCAGCCCCAGAATATCAGGGACAAAAAGACCACCAGCGTGGACAGCCCCAGGCCCCGGCCCATCATGCGCGGTTCCAGTATGTTACCGAACACCAGATTGATGACCAGGTATCCGGCCAGCAGGATCAGCGCGTCGTAAAGCCCGCTGAAAACCAGCACCTGAAGAATAGGGGGGATCGCCGCCAGCACGGAGCCAATGTTGGGAATGTAGTTAAGCGCAAACGCCAGTAACCCCCAGACGAACGCAAAGCGGACGTCCAGCGCCAGAAGCATCACCCAGACGACAACGCCCGTCACCAGGCTAATGGCCGTTTTCAGTACCAGATAGCGGGAAACGCTGTCCAGCGCGCGTTGAATCGCCCCCATTCCTTCAACCGGACGGACCATGATCTGCTGCAGCTTTGCCGGCAGCTGGGGCACCTCCAGCAGCATGAACACCACCGTTAAGAACAGCAGGAAAATGGAGGTCATGGCGTTGGAAAGCTGCGTCAGCAGGCTGGTGACGATCGTCATCGCCGCATTGGGGTCGATATATTTCAGGAGTTCCTCAACCGAGACTTCGATCCCCGCGCGCTGCAGCCAGGGCTCCAGCTGCAGGAGGGGGATCGCCAGCGAAGAGCGATATTTCGGCAGCGTTCGCGCCAGTTCATTGAGCGAGGTGCCCAGATAAGCGACCAGCAGCACCATCGCCACAATTATGATGCTGATAAGCAGCGTGATGGCCAGCACGCGTGGGATGCGCAGCCGCGTCATGCGCTGCACCAGCGGGTTGAGGATCACCGCAATAAACAGGGCCAGAATAAAGGGCACAATAATGTCGGCGGCAAAGCGCACGCCTGTCAATATGATCACCAGCATGCCCAGCATGATGACAATTTTTAACCCGTTCAGGGTAATGATGGGTTTAGCCATGGTGACTCCGCAATTTTCGTTATTTTTATAATAAAGGCGAAAGGCGTTGCAATAAACTAACCAAAATCAAACGGGGTGGGTAAAGAATTGCAAAGACTTTGAGTAAAATCCTGGCTTATGGTACAAATTCGGTGTGTTTAACTACCGAGGACAATTTTCATCCGCAAAGACGAGAAGCAACAACGCGGATAATTGTAATTTTATGGACAATATGTTCAGGACGTACTCTTCAAACAATACTGCTGTATACTCCACCTCTTTCTGCCTGCTTTCTGGTGAGCAACACTGGCGCACCGCACTCTAGTCATTTCTTCTGCCTGAGCTGGCGCTAAGCGCTTAGCTGACTGATTTCAATTCGTATTTTTGGGTTTGCTGCACGCAGCGGGCCACGATGGATTATATTCTCAAGCAGGAGAAAAACATGTTTTACTGGATTTTATTAGCACTGGCTATTATTGCTGAAATTACCGGCACGCTGTCGATGAAGTGGGCAAGCGTCAGCGATGGCAATACTGGTTTTATTTTGATGCTGGTGATGATTTCGCTTTCTTATATTTTCCTCTCATTTGCGGTGAAAAAAATTGCGCTGGGCGTCGCGTATGCCCTGTGGGAAGGGATCGGTATTTTGTTGATTACGCTGTTCAGCGTGCTGATATTTGACGAAACATTAACAACAATGAAGGTCGCCGGATTAACGACGCTGGTCGCGGGTATTGTGCTGATTAAATCAGGTACCCGTAAGCCGTCTAAAGTGCAGAAGGAGCAGAACCATGCAACAGTTTGAGTGGGTTCATGCGGCCTGGCTGGGGTTCGCCATCGTGCTGGAAATTCTGGCGAACGTCCTGCTGAAATTCTCCGATGGTTTTCGCCGTAAGCTCTACGGCCTGATGTCGATTGCTGCGGTTCTGGGCGCGTTCAGCGCGCTGTCCCAGGCGGTAAAAGGGATTGACCTGTCGGTGGCCTATGCGCTGTGGGGCGGTTTTGGTATCGCCGCCACGCTGGCCGCAGGCTGGGTGCTCTTCGGTCAGCGTTTAAATAACAAGGGCTGGATGGGACTCATCTTGCTGCTTGCCGGTATGATTATGATAAAACTCGCCTGACGGTCATTAAGCCATCCTTTACAGGCAGCGAAATTCGCTGCCTGTATTACGCTTAGAAAAGCAAAACCCTGAAGAGGATGGCGGATGTATCGCACATTAAGCTGGCGCAATATTCCCACCGCGAGAACGTTGTTTGCCATGGTCTTTATGGCGGGCATCGGCTTAATCATCTCCGTCGTCGCACTCCTCTATCTTTCCCTGCATCTTATCAGCACCAAAACCAATGAAATTGATGAACACCGCGCGGCGCTTTCCGTACAGGGGGCCATTCAGACATCGGTCAACCGCGTCTCCTCGCTGGTGCTGGATAACGCCGTCTGGGACGATGCGGTGCGGGAGGCCTACCGTCCCACGCTCGATACCAACTGGTTGTATAACACCTGGGGCGCCGGCTTTAAAATCAACAACCTCTATGATGGCACCTTCGTGCTTGATGAGCATTTCAACGTCATCTGGGGATCGTTTCAAAGTCAGCCATTTCAGGAGACGAATCTCGATTTTTTCGGTAAGGGGCTGAAGGCGCTTATTGCTCAGCACGCGCGCGCCTTATCAGGCGATAAAAATATCTATGCCGGGATCAGCAAAACGCGAAGCGGCGTCGCCTTTGTGGGCATTGGGCTGATTCGCCCGATGGTCGGAAGATTACAGGTTACCGACGGAACGCGCCGCTATCTGGTAATCACCCGTCATCTGAACGCCAGAATTTTATCCGACCTGGGGTCGACCTTTCAGATCGATAACCTGCACTTTACGCCGGATAAAATTAACGAGCTGAGTATGCCGCTGCGCAGTTCGGCAGGGGAGCTGCTGGGCTATCTTAACTGGCAGGCACGGCTTCCGGGAGCGCAGGCCGCCCGGGCGGCATCCTCTGATATCACCCAGATTGTCGTGCTGGCATCGGCCCTGATCCTGCTCTTTATTCTGGTGAGCAGCGTGGGGCTGTACAAGCTTGCGCGAGGAGAAAGCCAGGCACGTCTTGTGGCCAGAACGGACTGGCTAAGCCATCTGCCGAACCGGCGAGCGCTCATCGAGGCGCTGGATCGGGTGAGCTTACGCGGAGATATCGACGTCAAAAGCGTGGTGTTTATCGATCTGGATGGCTTTAAGGACGTGAATGACATCTACGGCCACAGCGTGGGTGACGATCTCATCGTGGCGATTGCGAAAACGCTGAGTGAACGGGTGCCGCCGGGGGGAATGCTGGCGCGTATGGGCGGGGATGAGTTTGCCATGACAATCGGCGGTGATAAGGCAGAGACACAGGCCACCGCTTTTGCCGTGTCGGTGCTGGATTCTCTCTCCACCCCGATTCAGCTGGGGGAACGCACCATCCATATCGGGGCCAGTATCGGGATCGCCAGCGGAACCCTGATTGAATGCACCAGTTCCGAGCTGTTTCGTCGCGCCGATATTGCCATGTACCATGCCAAAATGAGCGGGAAAGGGCGTATCACCCACTACGACGCCGAGCTGAACAGCGCCCGTGAGCGCAAGCTGGCGATTGAAAATCAGATTCGTAACGGTCTGGAGCGCGATGAGTTTGAGGTCTGGTATCAGCCGATTATTGACGCCCGCAGCCAGAAAATGAGCAGCGTCGAAGCGTTAGTCCGCTGGCCGCGTCGCCCGGAAGGGCCGCTGGGCCCGGATACCTTCATCGCCATCGCGGAGACCAGCGGTCTGATTTACAAACTGGGCCAGTTTGTGCTGCAGCGCGCCTGTCAGGACCTCCAGCCATACGGTGACTTAACGCTTTCCGTTAACATTTCTCCCGCACAATTCCGCGATCCCGCCTTCGAAGACAAAGTGGCCAGCGTGCTGGAAACCACCCATTTTCCTGCCAACCGACTGCAGCTGGAGGTCACGGAGTCTTATGTGCTCGAAAACCCGGAGCGTGCCCGCATGGCGATAGCCAATCTTAAAGCGCTGGGCACCGCGGTGGCGCTGGACGACTTTGGCACCGGCTATTCCAGCATTGGCTATTTGCGGCGTTTTAACTTCGACACCATCAAGATTGATAAATCGCTGGCCGGGCTGGTGGACCACGATGAACAGGCGGCCGCGCTGGTGAGCGGCACGGTGCGGATCGCCAACGCGCTGGGGATGGCGGTGGTCGCCGAAGGGGTCGAAACCGAAAGACAAATGAAACTGCTGCGGCTGGCTGGCTGCGATCAACTGCAGGGTTTCTGGTTCAGCCAGCCGATGCCGATTGAGTCAATCAGGGCATTACATCAGGTCAGACGATGCTGATTTACTGCTGCGCCAGCGCTTCCAGCTTGTCGCGAAAGCCGGTCACGGACAAGGCCCGGTTATCGGCCCGCCAGCGATCTTTCGCCGCCGGTGCAGAGCTCTGCACGCCAATCAACTGCCAGCCGTTATCTGTTTTCAGCATCAGCGGTGAACCACTGTCGCCCGGCAACGTATCACACTGGTGCGAGAGTACGCTGGTTTGCGCCCAGCCCGTCACAATACAGTCGGTGTGGGTGTAAAGGGTATCCAGATGGTCGACAGGATAGCCGGACTGCGTCACCTTCCGGTCGGCGGCTTTCAGCGCGGCGGTGAGTGCGTCTTTATCGCCGTCAAATAACGGCAGCGGCGTAATGCCGGAAGGGGGGTAGCGTAAAACGATCAGGCCAAAGTCCCATGAGGCGGCCGCCGGTGGCACGATCCAGCCGTCACCATCCGGTTTCAGCCGTTTGCCGAGAGACGGATCGACCCGGCCTTCAATGCCGTGTATTTCATAGCGCCAGGTCCCTTTTTGCGACACAAACCGCAAGGCCACCGCTTTATCCGGCTTGCCGTTTGGCGGCGTTAACAGACAGTGGCCTGCCGTCAGGGCAAGCTGAGGGGTGATCAGCGTCGCAGTACATAAGTTACCGCTGGCGGTTTCCAGTTGACCTATAGCATCCCAGGGCGCCTGGGTGGGATCGGCGACGCGCGTACGGTCGTCATGATTGAAAAAAAGCGTCTTTAGCTCTTTCGCGCTAATGGTGTCATCACCGCCATCATCCGCATGTGAGAATCCAGAAAAAAGACCAAACGTTCCCAGTAACAACACAACAGATTTACGCATATCTCACTCTGGTGGGGGTAATTATGATTATTAAAAGTGAACCCTATGAAAATACTATAGACGGGACAGCGCTAAAGTGGGAGTAAAATCAGCGTGCTACATTCAGGAAAGATAAAAATGGCTGGCGATGAGCGCGCATAAAATAAGCAGGATCAGAATCAGCTCAAACCGATAGCGCCGCAGCATACGCCCTCCGGATAAAAAAAACGGCGCGGAACCTGTTCCGGTTCAGCGCCGGTTTACCAACGTGCCCCGAAGGGCACGGTTTAGCTTGTACTCTTACGCAGCTGGCTGTGCAGCTGGTTTAGCAGCTTCGTGTTTTACTGCTTTTTTGTGATGCTTTTTAGCAGCCTGGGCTTTCTGCTCTACAGCCGGTTTGGTCGCTTTTTTGTGGTGCTTTTTAGCAGCCTGGGCTTTCTGCTCTGCAGCTGGTTTGGTCGCTTTTTTGTGGTGCTTTTTAGCGGCCTGGGCTTTTTGCTCTGCAGCCGGTTTAGCGGCTTTATGATGTTTCTTGTGATGGACAGTTTTTGCTGGCGCCGCGGTGGTCGTTGCAGCAGGTGCCGCAGCAGCCGGTGCAGCAGTGGTTTCAGCAGCGAACGCAGCAGAAGACAGACCCATAGCAGCGGCAACAACCAGAGCTAATACTTTTTTCATGTTCATACCCTCGAATTTGGTTTTTCATTTAACCCCACTGCGGGGCCGTTGAAATAACTATATCCCTGTAAATTCGGGGTTTCCGTGAGTGATTGGTATCGGCGTGTAACCATATGTACATTGCCGGGGTCCTGCACAGACGGCTCCCTCTCCCATGAGGGTGTACGGGCTGGGGTGAGGGGGAACATACGACTTCTTTACCTGAGGTCCCTCATCCCCGGCCAAACAGATTACAAATAGCGGGAGTTCAGATGCTCGCGGAAGTAACGGATATTCAGATCTTCACCCGTCGCCTGGGTGATTAACTGCGACGTGCTGAAGCGACTGCCGTGCTGCCAGATGTTCTGACGCAGCCACTCAAAGAGTGCGGAAAAATCGCCCTCAGCGATGGAGGCCTGCAGACCCGGAAGCGCCGTTTTGGCCGCATGGAACAGCTGCGCGGCATACATGGCCCCCAGCGTATAGGATGGGAAGTAGCCAAAACCGCCGTCGGTCCAGTGGATATCCTGCATGCAGCCGTTGCGGTAGTTGTCTTTGGTGGATAACCCGAGCCAGGCCTGCATTTTCTCGTCCCACAGGGCAGGGATATCGTCCACTTCTATCTCGCCGTTGATCAGCGCGCGCTCAATCTCATAGCGCAGCACCACGTGTGCCGGGTAGCTCACTTCGTCCGCATCGACGCGGATATAGCCCGGCTTCACGCGCTGGTTCCAGGCAATAAAGTTCTCTTCGCTGAACGCCGCCTGGCTGCCAAAGCGGGCGTGCACCGCAGGGAGAAGATGCTTGAGGAAGGCTTCACTGCGTCCCAGCTGCATCTCAAAGAACAGGCTCTGGGATTCGTGGATCGCGGTTGAGCGGGCGAGGGCAATCGGCTGTCCTGCCCATGCGCGCGGCAGGTTTTGTTCGTAGCGCGCGTGTCCGGTTTCGTGGATTACGCCAAACAGCGCGCTGAGCAGTTCATCCTCGTCGTAGCGCGTGGTGATGCGCACGTCTTCCGGCACGCCGCCGCAGAACGGGTGCGCACTCACGTCGAGGCGACCGCCGTTAAAATCGAAGCCGAGCATCTTCATGGCTTCCAGGCCCAGCTCACGCTGTGTTGCCGTCGGGAAAGGCCCCTGAGGAGGAACAAACGAGCGCTGAGCCTGCTTTTCCACGACGTTTGCCAGCAGGTCCGGCAGCCAGGATTTCATATCGCCGAACAGAACGTCCAGACGGGCGCTGGTCATGTCGGGCTCAAAAATATCCAGCAGCGCGTCGTACGGCGTACAGCCTTTGGCTTCCGCCCGCAGGCGCGCCTCTTCACGGCTGAGTTTGACCACCTCTTTCAGGTTGGCGGAAAAGCCCTGCCAGTCGTTGGCGGGACGCTGCGTGCGCCAGGCGTGCTCGCACCTGCTGCCCGCCAGGGATTTGGCTTCCACCAGCGATTCTGGCAGCAGGGTTGCCTGCTGGTAGTGGCGCGTCATTTCGCGCAGGTTGGCCTGTTCGACGTCATTCAGATCTTCACCTGCCGCCGCCGCTAACAGGTCGCCGACTTTTTTATCGGTCAGGATCTGGTGCTGCAGGACGCTCATCTCCGCCAGCGCCTCGCCGCGTGCGGCGCTGCCGCCGGGTGGCATCATGGTGAACATGTCCCAGCTGGCGATGGAGGTAAGGTGCGAGAAGCGGGAGAGACGCTGGAAGGTTTTCACAAGTGACTGATAGGCTGATATTTTTTGCAATTCTTATTTCCTCATGCCGGGGATGTGTTTCAGGGAGCATACAATGAAACAGACCCAATTCCCCAACATTTCCCACGCGGAGGAAATCTGTGCCGATCTCCTCCGTTGAAACCGTCCCCGGCATTCCGGGAGACGGTTTTCGGTGGGCACTCAGGACTTATCGCGCATAACCTGTTGCAGGATCGCCAGCGCCTGGTTGAACTGGGCATCCGGAATGGTCAGCGGATAAAGGAAGCGGATCACGTTGCCGTACTGGCCGCAGATCAATAACAGCAGACCCTGGGCGAGCGCCTTTTGCTGGATCGCCTGCGCGATGGCGGCCGACGGTTCACGGCTCTCGGGGTCAAAAAACTCCGCCGCAATCATCGATCCTCTTCCCCTTATCGCCACGAGCGCAGGGAAGGTGCCCTGAATCTCCTCCAGCGTGGCTTTCAGCCGATCGCCCAGCTCACGGGCGCGCGCGCACAGCGACTCGTTGTCGATAATCTTCAGCACCGCGTGCGCGGCGGCCACCGCAAGCGGGTTGCCTGCATAGGTGCCCCCCAGGCCGCCGGGAGCCGGCGCGTCCATGATTTCGGCGCGGCCCACCACGCCGGACAGCGGCATTCCGCCTGCCAGGCTTTTCGCCATCGTCATCAGGTCGGGTTTGTCCGCGTAGTGTTCCATCGCAAACAGTTTCCCCGTTCGGGCGAAGCCGCTCTGCACTTCGTCGGCAATCATCACGATCCCGTGTTCATCACAGATACGGCGGATGGCGGCCACCAGCTCTGGCGGGGCGACGTTGAATCCGCCTTCACCCTGAATGGGTTCAAAAATAATCGCCGCCACCTGTTTCGCCTCAATATCTGCTTTGAACAGGCGTTCTATCGCCGTGATGGCATCCTGCGTCGTGATGCCGTGCAGCTCGGAGGGATACGGCACGTGATAAACCGAGCCCGGGAAGGGGCCAAATCCCAGCTTGTAAGGCGTGACCTTGCCGGTTAAGGCCATGGTCATATAGGTTCGGCCGTGAAAGCCTCCCCCGAAGGCAATCACGCCCGGTCTGCCGGTGTGGGCCCGGGCGATTTTAATGGCATTTTCCACCGCTTCCGCGCCCGTTGTGAAGAACGCTGTTTTGGCCGGGCTCTGCACCGGGGCCAGCTCGTTAAGTTTTTCGGCCAATGAAACGTAGCTTTCATACGGCACAATCTGGTAGGCCGTGTGGGTGAACTGGTGAAGCTGTTTTTCCACTGCGGCCACCAGTTCAGGATGACGATGGCCGGTATTCAGTACCGCGATCCCGGCGGCGAAATCAATATAGTCGTTGCCTTCCACGTCGGTGAGCGTGGCATTCTCCGCCGAGCGGGCAAAGAAATTACACATTACGCCAACGCCGCGCGGGGTGGCAGAAAGTCTGCGCTGATGAAATTCCTGGTTACTCATGTCAGATACCCTTTTGTCGAAACGATCATACGCCAAGACGATCGCGCAGGCTGTAGTACGCCGCGCCCATCGCCGTAAATGGAATCCGCAGGCTGCGGCCGCCCGGGAAGGGGTAGTGCGGGAGGTTGGCAAACGCATCAAAGCGCTCAGCGTCACCGCGCAACAGTTCCGAGATCAGCCGTCCGGCCAGGTGGGTGCAGGTCACGCCATGGCCGCTGTAGCCCTGCATGTAATAGATGTTTTTATCCAGACGACCAAACTGCGGCATACGCGACAGGGTCAGCAGGAAGTTGCCCGTCCAGCGGTAGTCGATTTTGACGCCTGCCAGCTGAGGGAAAGTTTTCAGCAGCTTTGGCATCACCAGGCGCTCGACATCGTCCGGGTCGCGCGCGCCATAGACGACGCCACCGCCGTACAGCAGGCGGTTGTCGGCGGTGAGACGGTAGTAATCCAGCAGGTAGTTACAATCTTCCACGCAGTAGTTATTGGGGATCAGCGAGCGGGCGACCTCTTCCGGCAGCGGGGCGGTGGTCACCACCTGGGTGCCGCAGGGCATGCTGCGTTTTGCCAGCTCCGGTTCGATCTTATCGCCCAGATAAGCATTCCCGGCGACGATCACGTAGCGGGCCGTCACCTGACCATGCTGCGTGCTCACCACGGCCGGGCTGGTGTGCTGAATGGCGGTCACCGGGGACTGTTCATACACCCGCCCACCGTTCAGGCGAATGGCGTCCGCTTCGCCGATCGCCAGGTTCAGCGGATGAATGTGCCCCCCGCTGCGATCCAGCAGCGCGCCGGTATAGCGTTCGCTGTCGACTTCCCGGCGGATGGCGCTGGCGTCCAGCAACTCCAGCTGCGTGTTGCCGTAGCGTTCCCAGTTGGCTTTTTGCTCCTCCAGCGTCTCCAGCTGCTTATGGTTAAGCGCCACAAACAGCCCGCCGGGACGATAGTCGCACTGGATCTGATAGCGCTGGATACGCTCCCGGATGATCTCCCCGCCTTCAAACATCATGCTCCCGAGGGCTCTGGCAGCATCGGGGCCGTAGTTTTTCTCAATCACGTCGATGTCGCGGCTGTAGGAGTTAACCAGCTGGCCGCCGTTGCGTCCGCTGGCGCCGAAGCCGATGCGCGCCCCTTCAAGGAGCACCACGTCGTAGCCCATTTCGGCGAGATGCAGCGCGGAGGAGAGGCCGGTATAGCCGCCGCCCACCACGCACACGTCACAGCTGATCGATTCGTTAAGCGTCGGGAAAGGTTCGTAAGCGTTCGCGCTGGCCGCGTAGTAGCTGGTGGTATGTTCGGTCATGATTGAGGCTCCAGGGCAATCCAGATGGTTTTCAGTTCGGTAAATTTTTCCAGCGCGTGCAGGGACTTATCGCGACCGTTGCCGCTCTGCTTATAGCCGCCAAAGGGGACGGTCATATCACCGTCGTTATAGTTATTGACGAAGACCGAGCCGGCTTTCAGGCGGCGGCTCATGCGGTGCGCGCGGGAGAGATCGCGGGTCCATACCGCCGCGCCAAGCCCATATTCACTGTCGTTGGCCAGCGTTAAGGCGTCCTCTTCGGTTTTAAAACGGGTGACGACCAGCACCGGCCCGAAAATCTCTTCCCGGCACAGCGGGGAGGCAGGGTCGATGTCGACGAAAATGGTTGGACCGACTGCGGAAGGCCACGATTGTTCCCGCCCGTCCAGCAGCAGCGTACCTTTCCGGGTTCCCTCGCGAATAAACGTGTGGACGGTATCGGCGTGCGCGGCGTCGATGAGCATCCCCATCGTGCTGTCGGGGTCGAGCGGATCGCCCGGCTGCCAGTGGCGGGCCTGCGCCTTCAGCCTTGCCAGGAAGTCATCAGCGATGCTGTCTTCGAGCAGCAGGCGGGTGCCGGCGATACAGACTTGCCCCTGGTTATAAAAAATCCCGGCGGCGGTCGCGCTCACGGCCTTGTCCAGGTCCGGACAGTCGGCAAAGATAATGTTGGCGCTTTTGCCGCCCGCCTCCAGCCAGACGCGCTTCATGTTGCTTTCTCCCGCGTCCTTCAACAGCTGCTTGCCGGTACGGGTAGAGCCGGTAAACGTCAGCACCTCGACCTCCGGATGCAATGCCAGCGCCTGGCCCGCTTCGTGGCCGTAACCGCTTATCACGTTCAGCACGCCGTCAGGCAGGCCCGCCTCTTTCGCCAGTCCGGCCAGCCGCAGGGCGGTGAGCGGTGATTTCTCCGATGGTTTCAATACCACGCTGTTGCCCGCGATCAGCGCCGGGCCCAGCTTCCAGCAGGCCAGCAGCAGTGGGAAGTTCCAGGGGACGATGGCCGCGACAACTCCGATGGGCTCGCGCACGATCATCGCCAGCTCGCCCGGACCCGTAGGCGCCACTTCGCCGTAGACTTTATCCGCCGCTTCGGCGTACCAGCGAATGGCGCGTGCCGCGCCGGGAATATCGTCGCGCAGGCTGTGGCGGATGGGTTTACCGGTGTCCAGCGTTTCCAGTAAGGCCAGCTCTTCGCCGTGACGTTCCATTAAATCGGCGAGCGTATTGAGCACGGCCTTGCGCTGCGCCGGAGACGCCTGCGACCAGTCACCGCGCTCAAATACCGCACGCGCGGCCTGAACCGCGCGGTCCACGTCCGCCTGCTTGCCCCGTGCGACGTTCGCCAGCGTCTGCTGGGTCGCGGGATTGACGGTTTCAAACGTGGCATTATCGGCGGCGTCACAATAGGCACCGTTAATAAATAACCGGGTCTCAATGGCGCTGTTTTTTGCTTTATCCTGCCAGTAAGTCAGGTGCTGAAAATGCATATTCACTCCTTTCTTTCGCAATCAGATAAATAAAGGCATGGCCGTTTCAGGCAATACGAAGCCGTGGGGCATCCCGGGAATTAACCCGTTAAATGCCGACAGCGATCGTTTTTATATTTCCCGGCGTAAGCGCGCTTACGCCGGGACTGAGTGGTAATTAGAACGTGGTGGGAGTGTGGGCACTGATAATGCGGCAGATGCCTGCCGAGGTGTTGCTGAAGCTGTGCGGTATGCCGGTATTGATGGCATAGCTCTGCCCCGCAACCAGGTGATATTGCTGGCCATTAATGGTCAACAATATTTCACCTTCCAGTATCGTACCGATCTCCTCACCCTGGTGTTTGATCCTCTCTCCGGTCGTGGTTCCAGGCTGGTAAGTTTCAAAAATCATCGCCAGCGTACGGTTCGGATTTCCGTTATGAACCAGCTTCATCGAAACCCCCTGACTGCCTATTTCGATAAGGTCTTCCTGATTAATAACCACCTGCGGTTCATCAGGTTTTTCCGGTTCCGAAAAGAATTCCGAGAGCGACAGCCCATAAACTTTCAGCAGCTTTTGCAGCGTACTGATAGCAGGACTGACTTTGTCCTGCTCAATGGTGCTGATGGCACTGTGTGTTAACCCAGACAGTTCGGCGGCACGCCGCTGCGAGAGACCCAGTTGCTGGCGGATCTCAGACAGACGTTTCCCTGGCGCCAGTCCGTCATCGCTCATAGTTGCATTTCCTTTACGGTAGTGGTCAAAGCCGTTGCTTCTCGGCAATGTGGCTTTGACAGGCGGTGATAAAACCTTCAAACAACATACGGGACAGGGCGTACTCGCTGCTGTTCCATTCGGGGTGCCATTGCACGCCGAGGGCAAAAGGGTGGTCATGAACGCTGACCGCCTCGACCAGCCCATCCGTCGAGCGGGCCTCCACGCGAAGCCGTGGTCCTAACGTTCGTGCACCTTGCCCGTGTAACGAGTTTACCCAAAATGTGTTACAGCCTGGTATTAATTGAGACAGCAGTCCTCCCTCCTGAACCTGAACTTCATGAGACGGGGCGTATTGTAGCTCAACCGGCAGTTCAGGATCTTCCCGGTGCTCGAGCAGGTCGTTCTGCTCGAACAGGCGGCGATACAGCGTCCCCCCCGTCGCAACAACGAGTTCCTGCAGCCCCCGGCAGATGGCGAAAATGGGGATGCGCCTTTCGAGCGCGGCGGCAATCAGCGCCATACTCAGAAGATCTCGCCCGGGATCGGCGTCAGGCTCATCGCCGTTTTCACCATAAAGGTGCGGCTGCACGTTACTTGGGCTGCCCGGCAGGTAAATCCCGTCCAGGGTGGGCAGCAGAGCGGTGAGCAGCTCTGGCTCTGCCAGCGCATGCGGTAAGGCAATTGGTAAACCCCCCGCGTTAATAATGGCATTCAGGTACTTTTCTTGCAGGGTCTGGGTCTCATGACCCTTAAGCCTGTTTCTACACATCACCACGCCAATAACTGGCTTGTTCATTATATTTTCCATGATCGCCCTCACAAAGTGGACTAAATTTAGGCCATTTTCGCCTGATAAACGGCCTTTTCGTTCAATATTTTCTCAATCTAGCAACGGGATCTGCCTTTTGCAAACTTAATTTAACATTTGACAAACAATTTATTTGCATACAGATTCGATAGGGTGGACATTATATTTGACAGTCCAGAGCAGCGAACGCAAATCCCAAAAACGGTGGTAAATCATGGAAACCAATATCGTAGAAGTTGAGAACTTTGTGCAGCACACGGATGAGAGGCGGGGCAGCGCCTTTACGCAGGAAGTGAAGCGCTATTTAGAAAAGTATCCTGACACCCAGTTTATTGATGTCCTCCTGACCGACCTGAACGGCTGTTTTCGCGGCAAGCGCATCCCGGTTGCCGGACTGAGCAAGCTTGAAAAAGGCTGCTATTTCCCGGCATCGGTTTTCGCCATGGACATTTTAGGTAACGTCGTGGAAGAGGCGGGTCTGGGGCAGGAGCTCGGCGAGCCGGACTGTATCTGCGTGCCGGTGCCGGGCACCCTGACGCCGTCCGCCGCCGACCCGGAATACATTGGTCAGGTGCAGCTCACCATGGTCGATGAAGATGGCGCTCCCTTTGACGTTGAGCCGCGGAACGTACTCAACCGACTCTGGCAGCAGCTGCGCCAGCGCGGCCTGTTCCCCGTGGTAGCGGTAGAGCTGGAGTTCTATTTACTTGACCGTAAACGCGATGCCGACGGCTATCTGCAGCCACCCTGCGCGCCGGGGACCGACGTGCGTAACACGCAGAGTCAGGTCTACTCGGTTGATAATCTTAACCATTTTGCTGACGTGCTGAACGACATTGACGAACTGGCGCAGCTGCAGCTGATCCCCGCCGACGGGGCAGTGGCTGAGGCCTCCCCGGGCCAGTTTGAGATAAACCTGCACCATACGGAAAACGTGCTCGACGCCTGCGATGATGCGCTGGCGCTTAAACGTCTCGTCAGGCAGATGGCGGAAAAATATAAGATGCACGCCACGTTTATGGCAAAGCCGTATGAAGAACATGCGGGCAGCGGGATGCATATCCACATCAGCATGCAAAACAATCGAGGCGAAAACGTGCTCGCAGACGCCAACGGCGAGGATTCCGCGCTGCTGAAACGCGCGCTGGCCGGGATGATTGACCTGATGCCTGCGTCCATGGCGCTGCTGGCACCGAACGTCAACTCCTACCGCCGTTTCCAGCCGGGGATGTACGTGCCGACGCAGGCGTCATGGGCACACAATAATCGCACCGTTGCCCTGCGTATCCCCTGCGGCGATCGCCATAACCATCGGGTCGAGTACCGGGTGGCGGGCGCTGACGCGAATCCGTATCTGGTGATGGCGGCGATTTTTGCCGGCATTTTACATGGGCTGGATAACGATTTACCCCTGCAGGAAGAAGTGGAAGGCAACGGTCTGGAGCAGGACGGACTGCCGTTCCCGATTCGTCAGAGCGATGCGCTGTGGGAATTTATGCAAAACGATAGCCTTCGCGAGCGGCTGGGCGAACGTTTCTGCCACGTCTATCACGCCTGCAAAAACGATGAATTGCTGCAGTTTGAACGCCTGATTACCGAAACGGAAATTGAGTGGATGCTGAAAAACGCCTGATGACGTGCCCCGGTAAGGGGCCGCTTTGTTTCATCTGACACGTATCACCAAACGGCCTGCGCGGAGCCTGGCCTAACTGTTCGCTGGCACGCCAGCTTTCTCCCGGGAGTCGCGTTATGGAGCGCAGGCGGCACAGGGATTTTCTTAACGACACTGTGTGACGAGGTAGGAAATGATGCAGATGTTCAACTATCCGCAGGGCGAAGGGGGCCAGTCAGGCGCCTGCTGTGAGTGCGAGCCAGAGACGGTGCGCTGGTACGATCGCGTGTGTTCTTTACAACTTCCCCCTTTGCTAAGCAGGTTTGCGTTAAGGACAGCGCGATTGCAAACCACGGTAAGCATGGGGGGGACGATTTATGGCGACTAACACCTCTCTTGACTCGCCGCGCATGGCAGGAAGAACCCGGCTGCGCAGTTCCCTCAAGCTCTGGCAGGTGGTCATGATGGGGCTGGCTTATCTCACCCCCATGACCGTGTTTGATACCTTCGGCATTGTGTCCGGTATCAGCAACGGCCACGTGCCCGCCTCGTATCTCCTGGCGCTGGCGGGCGTTATGTTTACCGCCATCAGCTACGGCAAACTGGTACGACAGTTTCCGGAAGCGGGCTCCGCGTACACCTACACGCAGAAATCGATCGGCCCCCATTTAGGTTTTATGGTCGGCTGGTCATCGCTGCTGGATTATCTCTTCCTGCCGATGATCAACGTGCTGCTGGCGAAGATCTACCTTTCCGCGCTGTTCCCTGAAGTCCCGCCGTGGGTCTGGGTGGTGGGGTTTGTAACGATCCTGACGCTGGCGAACCTGAAGAGTGTGAATCTGGTCGCCAACTTTAACACCCTGTTTGTGCTGGTGCAGATCGCCATCATGGTGGTGTTTGTCATACTGGTGGTGCACGGTCTGCATAAGGGAGAGGGCGTCGGCACCGTCTGGTCGCTCCAGCCGTTTATCAGCGAGAACGCACACCTGATTCCGATTATTACCGGCGCGACTATCGTCTGCTTCTCTTTCCTCGGCTTTGACGCGGTCACCACGCTGTCGGAAGAGACGCCAAACGCGGCGCGGGTGATTCCCAAAGCCATCTTCCTCACCGCTTTGTATGGCGGGCTGATATTTATTGTTGCCTCGTTTTTCATGCAGCTCTTTTTCCCGACGATCGCGCGCTTCAAAAACCCGGACGCCGCGCTGCCGGAAATCGCGCTGTACGTGGGCGGCAAGCTCTTCCAGTCGGTGTTTCTGTGTACCACGTTTGTGAATACGCTCGCTTCAGGCCTGGCCTCGCACGCCAGCGTCTCTCGCTTACTGTATGTGATGGGGCGTGACAACGTGTTTCCGGAGCGGGTGTTTGGCTACGTGCATCCGAAATGGCGTACGCCAGCCCTGAACGTCATTATGGTTGGGATAGTGGCGCTGTCGGCCCTGTACTTCGATCTCGCGACCGCGACGGCGCTGATCAACTTTGGCGCGCTGGTGGCGTTTACGTTTGTTAATCTCTCGGTGTACAACCATTTCTGGCGGCGCAAGGGGATGAACAAAACGTGGAAAGATCGGTTCCACTATCTCCTGCTGCCGCTCATTGGTGCCGTCACGGTCGGCGTGCTGTGGATAAACCTCGAAGCGACGTCCCTGACGCTTGGCCTCATCTGGGCGGCACTGGGGATCCTTTACCTGACATGGCTCACGCGCCGTTTCCGAAAACCGCCTCCGCAGTTTGAAGCCGGTAAGATAGAGCAGGCCTGGGATTCCTGAACGAAAAACGGCACCAGTACGCTGGTGCCGTTTTTCTGAATGACGCGTCTTACCAGACATCAGCCCGCAGGCGTATTATCTCAGACGTTTATGCAGGCTTCCCCCCACCAGCAACGCCGCGCACAGCATCAGCGCAATAAACCCGCCCACGCCGTTCCAGCCGTAGTGATGCCAGAACACGCCGCCGAGCGTCCCGGCGATGCTGGACCCCAGGTAATAGCTAAACAGATAAAGAGACGATGCCTGACCTTTGGCGCGACGCGCGCGCGGGCCAATCCAGCTGCTGGCAACCGAGTGGGCGGCGAAGAAACCCGCGGAGAAGAGCAGCATGCCGGCAAAAATCAGCCACAGGGAGGAGAAGAGCGTCAGCAGCAGGCCGACCAGCATCACCGATGTGAAGAACAGCATGACCGGGCCGCGGCCATAGCGGGCGGTCATTGCCCCGGCCTTCGGTGAACTCCACGTTCCGGTCAAATACGCAACCGAGAGTAAACCGACAAGAGCCTGGTTCAGATGCCACGGCGAGAGCATCAGGCGATAGCCAATATAGTTAAACAGCGTGACGAACGAGCCCATCAGCAGGAAGCCGGTCAGGAACAGGCGCGGCAGCCCCTTGTCGCGCCAGTGCAGGCGGAAGTTGATAAACAGCGTTTTCGGGCGCAGCGATGTCGGGCGGAAATGACGCGATTCCGGCAGAATTTTCCAGAACATCAGGGCGGATGCCAGCGCGAAACAGCCGATGACCGCCAGCGCAATACGCCAGCTAAAGAAGTCCGTGAATACCCCGCTCAGCAGACGCCCGCTCATCCCGCCAATCGAGTTCCCGCTGATGTATAGCCCCATAGAGAAGGCAACAAAGCTCGGGTGGATCTCCTCGCTGAGGTAGGTCATCCCGACCGCCGCCACGCCGCTGAGCGAGAGCCCAATCAGCGCGCGCATCACCAGAATGCCGTGCCAGCTGGTCATCATGGTCGAGAGTAGCGTACAAACCGAGGCCAGCATCAGCGCGGTTACCATCACCTGTTTACGGCCGATGGCGTCGGACAGCGGCCCGGTAAAGAGCAGGCCAATCGCCAGCATACCGGTTGAAATAGAGAGGGATACGCTGCTGCTGGCGGGTGAAACGCCAAACTCATGGGAGAGCACGGGCAGGATCGGCTGAACGCAATAGAGCAGGGCGAAGGTCGCCAGACCGGCGGAGAAGAGCGCCAGCGTGACGCGCATAAATTGGGGGGTACCACGTTTAATGAACTGAACCGGCTGCGATGTTGCAGGTAAATCATCGATATCGCTCGCCGGATCGATATCAATGGCAGTTGTACGACTCACACAGTTTCCTTGCTTAAACATCCCCGTGATTTCTGGTGACGGGTATGACCACCTGATAAGGGTAGGAAAATGTAAATATTCTGTCTAATATATTAATAATCTCAAATGATACTTTAGAAATATGAATATCGAGCTGCGTCATCTCCGCTACTTTGTCGCCGTCGCCGAAGAGCTGCATTTTGGCCGCGCGGCGGCGCGGCTGAACATCTCTCAGCCTCCCTTAAGCCAGCAGATTCAGATCCTGGAGCAGCAGGTCGGGGCGCGCCTTCTGGCCCGCACCAACCGCAGCGTGAGCCTGACGGCGGCGGGTAAGCAGTTTCTCATCGATAGCCGACAAATTCTGAGCATGGTCGAGGACGCCGCCGCCCGGGCAGAACGGCTCTATCTCGGGGAGGCCGGAGAGCTGCGGATCGGGTTTACCTCGTCCGCACCGTTTATCAGCGCCGTCTCGGAAACCCTGTCGTCATTCCGTCGCCATTTCCCGGATGTTCATATTCAAACGCGCGAGATCAACACCCGCGAGCAGATCGCGCCGCTCAATGAAGGTTCGCTGGATCTGGGGCTGATGCGTAATACCCAGCTGCCGGACTCGCTGGCGTGGGAGGTGATCCTGCGCGAGCCGCTGATGGCCATGATCCCGCACGATCACCCGCTGGCGTCGCGTCCGGCGGTTTCGCTGGCAGAGCTGGCAAACGAGCCGTTTGTCTTTTTTGACCCGCAGGTCGGAACGGGTCTGTATGACGATATCCTGGGGCTGATGCGCCGCTACGATCTTGCCCCGGTCATCACCCAGGAAGTCGGGGAAGCGATGACCATTATCGGCCTGGTCGCCGCCGGGCTGGGGGTGTCTATTCTTCCGGCCTCCTTTAAACGGGTACAACTGCGCGAAATGCGCTGGGTGACCATCGCCGAAGAGGATGCCGTTTCAGAGATGTGGCTGGTCTGGGCAAAACATCGCGAACAGAGCCATGCCGCGCAGCGCTTCAAACAGCAGTTGATGAACGTCTCCGCCGGGCGGCATTTTCAGGGAAAAGTGGGCAAAAATGTGCAGTAAATCACATGGCTAAGTAAATATTTGACGGCAGCCCTGCAAGTGCTTCACCATAGCCAACAGTTTATTTCGAAGCTCGAAAATAAGGGAGTACGAGGTGGTCGCTGATAGTCAGCCAGGGCATATTGATCAGATTAAGCAGACCAACGCTGGCGCGGTGTATCGCCTGATTGATCAGCTTGGTCCGGTTTCGCGTATCGATCTCTCGCGCCTGGCACAGCTGGCACCCGCCAGTATTACCAAGATTGTCCGCGAGATGCTGGAAGCGCACCTGGTTCAGGAGACGGAAATTCAGGAGCCGGGCAGCCGTGGCCGTCCGGCAGTCGGGCTGGTGGTGGAGACGGAAGCCTGGCACTACCTGTCGCTGCGCATCAGCCGGGGGGAGATCTTCCTTGCGCTGCGCGATCTCAGCAGCAAGCTGGTGGTGGAAGACCGTCTTGATCTGCCGCTCAACGCTGAGGAACCGCTCCTCGACGCGATTGTTTCGCATATCGATCGCTTCTTTATTCGTCACCAGCAGAAGCTTGAACGCTTAACGGCCATTGCCATCACCATGCCGGGTATTATTGATACCGAAAATGGCATTGTTCACCGCATGCCGTTTTACGACGATGTTAAAGAGATGCCGCTGGGGGAAGTGCTGAAAAACCATACCGGCGTGCCGGTCTATATTCAGCATGACATCAGCGCCTGGACCATGGCGGAGGCGCTGTTCGGCGCGTCACGCGGGGCGAGGGATGTGATTCAGGTGGTTATCGATCATAACGTCGGGGCAGGCGTCATTACCGACGGACGTCTTCTCCACGCCGGAAGCAGCAGTCTGGTGGAAATTGGCCATACCCAGGTCGACCCATACGGTAAGCGCTGCTACTGCGGTAACCACGGCTGTCTGGAGACCATTGCCAGCGTGGAAAGCGTGCTGGAGCTGGCGCAGGTCAGGCTCAGTCAGTCCATGAGCTCCTCGCTGCACGGACAACCCCTCACGGTGGATTCTCTCTGCGCCGCGGCGCGTCAGGGCGATCTGCTGGCGAAGGACATCATTACCGGGGTGGGGAATAACGTTGGCCGCATTCTGGCGATTATGGTGAACCTCTTCAACCCGCAAAAAATCCTTATTGGCTCACCGCTGAGCCAGGCGGCGGAGATCCTCTTCCCGGCGATTACGGCCTGTATTCAGCAGCAGTCGCTTCCCGCCTACAGCCGGAACATTGCGGTAGAAAGTACCCAGTTTTCCAATCAGGGCACGATGGCCGGCGCCGCGCTGGTCAAAGATGCCATGTATAACGGCTCGCTGTTGATCCGCCTGTTACAGGGTTAACTCTTTTTTGCAGATGTAAGAAAAATTGCGCTATCTCAAGCCGGGTAGCGCACGCATCCCGTAGACTTCCTCCACTGAATTATTTACATGGTTTATATTTTCGAAGCATACCCAAGAGGTGGAGTGAGTCATGCTTAAGCGTTTCTTTGTTACTGGTACAGATACCTCTGTCGGCAAGACCGTTGTATCCCGCGCATTGCTGCAGGCGCTGGCAGCAAGCGGTAAACGCGTGGCAGGGTACAAACCGGTCGCAAAAGGGAGTAAAGAGACGCCAGAGGGATTGCGTAATAAAGACGCCCTGGTACTGCAAAGCGTCTCGTCACTGGAACTGCCTTATCACGCGATCAATCCTATTGCGTTAAGCGAAGAGGAGAGCAGCGTGGCGCACAGCGGCCTGATTAATTACCCTCTGCTGTCCAACGGTCTGGCGAGCCTGTGCGAGAAGGTCGATCACGTGGTGGTGGAAGGCACGGGCGGCTGGCGCAGCCTGATGAACGATCTGCGCCCGCTGTCGGAATGGGTGGTGCAGGAACAGCTTCCGGTGGTGATGGTGGTGGGGATCCAGGAAGGGTGCATTAACCATGCGCTGCTGACGGCTCAGGCGATTGCCAATGACGGCCTGCCGCTGGTTGGCTGGGTGGCCAACCGCATCAACCCTGGTCTGGCGCACTATGCGGAGATCATCGACGTGCTGAGCACCAAACTACCCGGACCGCTGGTGGGTGAACTGCCTTATCTGCCTCGCGCCGAGCAGCGCGAGCTAGCGCAATACATCAATCTCTCTGCCCTCAGTGGCGTGTTGACCGTAGATCGAGTCGTGGCGTAACGTCCGCGACAGCACGGACGCCAGCACGCAGGCGACCAGCAAACCGGGCAGTAAAAAATATTGCCCGGTCATTTCACAGACCATCAGCGCCGACATAATGGGCGCATGCGTGGTCGCGGCGAGTAGCGTCGCCATCCCCGCCAGCCCAAGCAGAATCGCCGTCTCAGCGCCCGGCAGCCACAGCGCGAAAAGCTGTGCAAACAGCATGCCCGTCGCCATGCCGACAAACAGCGTGGGCGTGAACACCCCGCCCGGCGCGCCCGATCCGCTGCTCGCCAGTACCGCCAGCAGTTTACAGATAAAGACGCCTGCAACGATCGACAGCAGCGGTGGGGCGAGCAGAAAAGCCTGAACCACGCTATAGCCGTTCCCCCACACCTTCGGCGTCAGAAGAGACAGCAGCCCGACGATCGCACCGCCGAGCGCCAGCTGCCACGGCGGCGAAAGCTTAAGGCGCAGGAACAGCCCGTGGCTGAACGCCATCAGCCACATCAGCAGCGGTCCGCAAAGACCCGCCAGCAGCCCCATGGCGACCAGCAGGGCATAATCAGTTGCGGTGAGTGTGCCGCTCAAATGGACCGCGTAGAGCGTGCCGGTTCCCGGCGCCAGGAGCTGCGTGGTGAGAAGCGCCACTACCGCCGCGATAACCACGGGCCCGAGCGAGGCCAGCATCAGGGTGCCAAACAGAATCTCCGCAATGAACAGGCTTCCGGCTAACGGAGCATGGTAGGCGCTGGCCATCCCGGCCGCGGCTCCGCAGGCGATCCATAACTTCCATTCGGATTTGGGCGTAAAGCGCCGGGCAAAAAAGGAGGCGGCGAGGGCGGCAAGCAGGATCATCGCCCCTTCACGCCCGATGGCGCTTCCGCTTGCCACGACAAGCAGCGAGGCAAGGGATTTCACCAGGCTGGCGCCGTAATCAAACTGACCGTCGCCGGTCTCCAGCGCTTCCATATAATCGGTGGGGGCATGAGGCCGCTGGGCGGTCAGCCGTTGCCATCCCCATAGTAACAGTCCCGCAGCCAGCCCGCCCAGCGCGGGCGTCAGCGCGCGCCGCCAGGGTGAGAGCGACGCGGCGGCATTCACCAGGCTGCCGCTGTCGTTGCTGAGAAGCAGCCACTCCAGCAGATACATGCTGTGGCGGAACACCGCAACGGCCAGCGCGGCCAGCACGCCGGTGACGGTAGCAATCAGCAGTCGACGAAACATCGCGCGGATGTCGGGGTACGTATGAAGACGTTGCATGGGTCGCGAGTAAACGGGAAAGATACAATATTGTGGCGGGAAATCGCGGGGTTAGCAAAAGGTATGCGTGCGGAAAAGCCGGGCGATGCCCGGCCGGAAAGATTAGTTCTCGCTATGTATATTCAGCGCCCGACGCGTACGACCTGAACTGAGATACTCGGCTATATAGTCCTGAGAAATCTCGCCGTTGTAGCGCCCGTCCTCATCCACGATCGGCATCCAGCTGGTGTTGCTCTCATACAGGCGTGACAGCACCACGCGCAGGTTGTCTTCGGCTTTGCCGGTCATGCGGAACGGATGCAGGATGTCGGCGCAGGTCCCGCTGGCGTTACGCGCTTCGCGACGCTTCACAAAGCCCAGCGGCTTGCCGTGCTCGTCCACCACGGTGATGGCGCGGATATCGTTATCATCCATGGTGGCAAAGGCTTCTGGCAGCGGCGTCGAACCCCGCACCGTAATGGTCGGCTGCTGATCGGTGACGTCGCCCGCCGAGACCAGCAGCAGGCGCTTCAGCGTGCGGTCCTGACCGACAAACGAGCCAACAAACTCATTCGCCGGTTTCGCCAACAGTTCGTCCGGGCTGGCGCACTGCACGATTTTCCCCTGACGGAACACCGCAATACGGTCGCCAAGCTTCAGGGCCTCGTCGATATCGTGGCTGACCAGCATGACGGTTTTTTTCAGCTTGCGCTGCATCTCGAGGAACTGGTTCTGGATCACCTCGCGGTTAATCGGGTCCACCGCGCCGAAGGGCTCATCCATCAGCAGCACCGGAGGATCTGCCGCCAGGGCGCGGATCACGCCGATGCGCTGCTGTTGGCCGCCGGACATCTCGCGCGGATAGCGATTCAGGAACTTATGCGGATCCAGCGCCACCATATCCATCAGCTCTTCGGCGCGGGTTTTACAGCGCGCTTTATCCCAGCCCAGCATGCGCGGTACGACGGTAATGTTCTCTTCGATGGTCATGTTCGGGAACAGGCCAATCTGCTGGATCACGTAGCCGATGTTGCGGCGCAGGGTGACGGTGTCCATCCCGCTGGTGTCTTCGCCGTTGATCAGGATCGTCCCGCTGCTCGGCGTAATGAGGCGGTTAATCATCTTCAGGGTGGTGGTCTTCCCGCAGCCGGACGGGCCGAGCAGGACGCACATTTCCCCTTCGGGCACGTTCAGGTTGACGTTGTCGACGGCCTTGAAGGTCTGGCCGTGCTTCTGTGAAAAGTGTTTGGTGAGGTTTTCCAGTTTTATCATTATCGAATCCCCTTCGGAGTCAGTACCACCTGCAGACGGTGCAGCAGCCAGTCGAGCACAATCGCTAAAAGACAAATCATCAGCGCGCCCGCAATCAGCATGCGGATATCGCTTCCGCCGATGCCGTTGAGCAGCAGCAGACCCAGACCGCCCGCGCCGATCACCGCAGCAATCGCCATCACGCCGATGTTCATCACCACGGCGGTGCGGATCCCGCCGAAAATCACCGGCAGCGCCATCGGAATTTCGACCCAGCGCAGGCGCTGCCAGAAGGTCATGCCGATGCCGCGTCCGGCTTCACGCAGGCCCGACGGCAGGCTGTCGAGCGCCGTATGGGTGTTACGCACAATCGGCAGCAGCGAGTAGAGAAACACCGCTGTGATCGCGGGCAGGGCGCCAATCCCCTGACCGATCAGCGAAAAGAGCGGAATCATCAGGCCAAACAGCGCAATGGACGGGATGGTCAGCACGATGGTGGCAATCCCCAGCACCGGCGTCGCCAGCCACTTGTGGCGAACAATCAGAATGCCGAGCGGGACGCCGATGAGAATGGCTAAGCCCACGGCCAGCGCCACCAGCCACAGGTGCTGCAGCGTCAGGGTTAACATGTAGTCCCAGTTGTCCAGAATGTAGTGAATCGTCTCCATAGCGCCTCCTACAGCAGCTGTTTGCTACGCAGGAAATCACGGGCGACCTGCTGCGGTGACTGATGGTCGATATCCACCTTCTTGTTCAGTTCGGTGATAACGTCGTTGTTGAGCTGGGCAGAGAGGGTGTTGAGCGCCTCTTCCAGGCCCGGATTGGCCTCCAGCGTGTCCTTACGCACCACCGGGGTGACGGCATAGCTCGGGAAGAAGCCTTTATCATCTTCCAGCACCTTGAGGTCGAAGCCCTTCACGCGCCCGTCGGTGGTATAAATCAGCCCGGCGTCGACGAAGCCGTCGCGCACCGCGTTATAGACCAGACCGGGGTCCATCTGACGGATCTGCGGGCGGTCCAGGTCCATCTTATAGGCGGCCTTAAGCGGCTTCATACCGTCGCTGCGCCCGGCAAATTCCAGGTCTAAGCCCAGCAGCCAGTTTTTGTCCGGGTTGGTTTTACGGATCTGCTCAATCTTCGCCACCATGTCCGACATGGTGTTGATATGTTCCGCCTCGGCGCGCTTGCGCTGCATGGCGAACGCATAGGTGTTGTTCATGTCGGCGGGCTTGAGCCAGACCAGACCGTGCTTCGCGTCCAGACGTTTCACCGTCTCATAAGACTCCTGGGGCGACATGCGCTTGTTGATATGGTTAAAGATGATTAATGACGTGCCGGTGTACTCCCAGGTCATATCAATCTGTTTGTTGATCATCGCGTTACGGGAAATCACCGTGGCGATATTGGTTTGCGGCTGCACCTGGAATCCTTTCTTCTGCAGGTACTGCACGGTCATCGCCGAGAGAATGTGCTGCTCGGTAAAGCTCTTGGTCGCCAGAATCAGCGGGGCCGCAATGGTCTGGCCGGTGAACAGCGCCGCGGCACACAGCGCCGCCAGGCCGGATATCAGTCTCATAAAAGCTCCTTGTTATTGTTATCGAGCGAGATGGGGACTCATCACGCGACCCAGCGCCGCCAGCAGGGTATCAAGGATCAGGGCGAACAGGGCGGTGGCCGCCGCGCCGAGGATCAGGGTCGGGAAATCGTTCAGATAAATGCCGGGGAAAATCAGCTCGCCGTAGCTGCTGGCGCCGATCAGGAACGCCAGCGGTGCGGTACCGACGTTAATGGCGGTGGCGATGCGAATGCCGGAGAGCATGACCGGCCAGGCGGCAGGCAGCTCCACCTGGCGCAGACGCTGCCATTTGGTCATCCCGATGCCGTTTGCCGCTTCCAGCAGCGACGGCGGGACCGAGCACAGCCCGGCATAGGTGTTGCGCACGATCGGCAGCAGCGAGGCGAGGAACAGGGCGATGATGGCCGGCGTATCGCCAATACCAATCACCACCATCGCCAGCGCCAGCACGGCCAGCGGCGGCAGGGTGTTGCCGACATTAAAGATTTGCATCACGTATTCGGCGATACCCCGCGCGGCCGGGCGGCTCAGCAGAATACCGGCCGGAATACCCACCAGCAGGGCAAAGAACATTGATGAGAAAACCAGAATCATATGCTGTTGCCCGAGATAGATCAGGTCAACCTGACGCGCTCTGATGGTCTCCAGCCCGATCCCCCAGACGAGGAGGGCGAGAACCACGATAATGGCGCCGACAAACAGCAGCGAACGTTTGAGTAATTGGTGCATTGCGGTGTGTCTCCCTGTGCGCATGCGTTATAGCAACCACCGGTTGCCTGTTGTTATGCCATGTTTCGGCAGGGGCAATTGACCTATAGCAAGCGTTTGGGAAGGGTTCCAGCGAAGGGGGAAAAACAGTAACCCTATGAAACTAGTGGCAACCTGAGGTCAGGCCTTATGGCATAAGGCCTGATTGTGGGGCGGGCAGAATAGTCCTAAAGCGAATATTCAGATGTGACAGTGTCACATCTAAAGGGCTTTTATGCCGAGTACAGGTCATTACCTTCATAGAGGGGCACGAACCCGTCGAACCCGCGACGAGACGGTGATAATTGAAACGGTGGCGACAAACGCGAGCATCACCCCCAGCGCCAGCATGGCGTTAAAGCCAATCCATCGGAACAGCAGCAGTCCCGCGATGCCGCCCGTGATGAACGAAAACAGGGTGGTTAAGTGGGTTTTTAGCTGGCTTTTTTGCGCCGCCGTATCTTTGGAGTAATCCCTGCGCAGCATCGCCACCATGACGGAGGCCAGGGAAATCCCCGCGTCCGTCAGCGTGCCGGTAATGTGCGTCGATCTTACCCGTCCGCCGGAAAGCTGCGTGGAGGTGGAATTATGAATGCCCATCAGAAAGCAGAGAAAAAGAATAATCTCGCGATTGCTGGTGAGCGCATGGAAATACATTTCGTAGAAGGAGACGCCGGTCAGTAATATCCCCTCGACAAAAAGGATCTGGCAAAAAACCAGCCTGACGTTATGGATAATTCCCCATATCACGATCGTGCGCGCAATAATGGCGCCAGCCACAAAAGAGAGAATTATCGAGCCGAAGAAAATCATATCGCTCAGATCGGTAGAAGAAACTTCGCTGGATAACTGTGAGGTGTTGCCGGTCATGTGTGAGGGGAAAAAGCCAAATGCCCCGAGGGCGATGGCGTTCAGCAAACCTGCCGAGGTCGCCAGCCAGAGAGCAAGCCGGCGATCCTCCTGGTGCGTTCGTTCTTTCTTGAGTTTAATCAGCAAGAATACCTCCGGGTTGAGCTTTGCCTGACTATTCAGGCTAGCAAAGCGGTGCAACGGGCTGTCCAGGATATGGCTTAATTATTATTCCCTCTGACGACAATCAGGGTTTCGTAATTAAATAAAACAGCCTCGTTGCGGTATTCATTCAGGCATTAAGTTTTATATCATGCCGTTATTGCCGTGACGCAAAAATGCCGGACGCTGGTTAAGTCGCTCGAACCAGGCCTCAATGGCGGGCACGTCTGGCTTATCAAATGGCGTCATTTTCCAGCGATTCACCGACAGCCCAAGCACCACGTCCGCGAGGGTAAACGTCTCGCCCGCCGCAAAGGCCCCGGTGCGCTGCAGCTGGTTTTCCAGAATGGTGATGCAGTGGTTCCACTCTTTGATTCCCGCCGCAATGCGCTCAGGGTCGTTAAAGTCCGGGTTTTTACGCCCCAGCGCCGGGAAGACATAGCGCCAGGCGTTGTTAAATTCAGTGGCCTGCCAGTCCATCCAGCGCTCAACGTTGGCGCAGGCCTGCGGTTCTGCGGGCAGCAGATCGTGACGTTCGGCCTTGCGCGCCAGATAACGGCAGATGGAATTGGACTCCCACAGCACGAAATCACCGTCAATCAGCACCGGCACCATGGCGTTGGGGTTCAGGGCGCGAAAGGCATCCGTTTCCGTCGAGGCAAAACCGCTGCCGTAATCTTCCTGCTGATAAGTGATGCCCGCTTCTTCGCAGGTCCAGAGCACTTTACGAACGTTGATGGAGGTGGTTTTGCCGAGGATGCTGATCATTGCGCAGGTGTCCTTTAGAGGATGTTATTGTTTAAAAACAATACACGATCGGTGAAGAAAAGCGTCAAAAAATCATCCGGCGCGTTATTTGTGAAGACGCGAAAGCAGAAACGTTAGCGCTGCCGCAAAGAGGAGCACTATGCCACTCAATGCAAACGAGCTCTGCCAGCTATAACGATCGAAGGCTATACCGCCCGCCGTTGAGCCGAGCGCAATGGCGAGCTGGATCACCGCGACCATCAGTCCACCGCCTGCTTCAGCATCCTTCGGCAGCGTTCGAGCAATCCACGTCCACCACCCCGTCGGCGCTGATGTTGCCAGCATCCCCCATAGGCCTGACAGCAGGGCCACAATCCACACGTTATGCCCGGCGAGAATCAACGCGACTGCGATGGCCGCCATCAGTAGAGGGATCGCGATCAGCGTTATGTAAAACGCGGCATTAAGCACCAGGGCAACGAAAAGGGTGCCCACAAAACCTGCAACGCCTATGGTGAGCAAAATTAGCGACAGCCCGGCTCCGCTCACCCGGGTGACGGTTTCAAGGAACGGGCGCAGATAGGTAAACAGCGCAAACTGCCCCATAAAGAACAGGCCGCAGGCCAGCAGACCAACGGAAACGGCAGGCTGGCGGAATAACCGAAAAACACTTCCTCGTGATGTACCGTTTTTACGCGCGTTCATGTCAGGCAGGCTTAAACACTGCCAGATGAACGCGACTATCGCCACGGGCACCAGACAAAGAAATGCGCCGCGCCAGCCAATAGTGGCCCCAAGATAGCTGCCAAGCGGGGCGGCCACCACCGTTGCCAGCGCGTTACCGCCGTTGAAAATGGCCAGCGCGCGCGCAACCTTATGCGGCGGAACAAGGCGAATGGCCGTTGCGGCAGACATGGACCAGAACCCGCCTATAGCGATACCGATCAGCGCGCGGCCTGTCATGTAAACCAGATAGTTTGGGGCGAAAGCGATAATCATCCCCGAGAGCGCCATCAGGAGCGTCATGCCCAGAAGAAGGTGTTTGCGGTTTATATTCCCGGCAAGCCGGGAAAGGAAGAGGCTGGTCAGCACCGCCAGCGCGCCGGAAATCGCGATCCCCTGGCCAGCGAGACCCTCCGTAACGCCCAAATCTCTGGCAAGGGGAGTAAGCAGGCTGACGGGCATAAATTCCGAAGCAATCAAGACAAATACGCACAGGGTCATGGCAAAAACGCCACTCCAGTGTGCATGCTCTGTGTTCTGTGATGTGGTGCGGCTCAGTGTAGGCATAGTCAGATTTCACAAAGAGCCACCCGTATAGGGCGGGTGGCGTAGAGGTTTATTTCAGGTTGGTTTTGAAGAACTGCTCAAACTGGCCGAAGGGGATCTTCCCGGCAGCATTATCGTAGAGATCGACATGGTTTGCGCCCGGAACAATCACCAGTTCCTTCTGCTTGCTGCCGACCGCTTTAAACGCATCTTCAGCAAAGTAGCGGGAGTGTGCCTTTTCACCGGTTACGATAAGCGTTGGGATAGTAATTTCCCTGCCGTAGCTCAGCAGCGGCATATTCATAAATGATAATGGCGTGGTCGCGGTCCACGCGCCGGTGGAGTTGACGGAGCGCGCATGGAAGCCGCGCGGCATACGGTAGTAGTCAAAGAATTCTTTGAGTACCGGATTCGGGTTGTCAGGTAACGCCTCCGGCAGAATACGTTCAGCTGCCGTCACCTTGCCGTTCTCATCGACATAAATGTCATGGCCGCCGTGCGCGAAGGTACCGTTCTCAGCATCTTTCCAGCGCTGTGCGTTCAGATACTGCAGAACGGCACGGCGGTCAGACGTTGAATAGCGATCTTTCCCGTCGCCCACGCCGTGGCCCATCGCCCGGCTCATGTCATACATCACGCTGGTGGCGACCGCCTTCACGCGGGTGTCCATGGATGCTGCGTTGAGCGCCATACCGCCCCAGCCGCAGATGCCGAGAATACCAATGCGGTTACGATCAACCTCTTTCTGCAAACCGAGGAAGTCCACCGCCGCGCTAAAGTCTTCGGTGTTGATATCCGGAGACGCTACGTTGCGCGGCTGGCCACCGCTTTCGCCCGTATAGGACGGATCGAACGCCAGGGTTACAAACCCATTTTCTGCCAGGGTTTGCGCATACAGGCCGCTGGACTGCTCTTTGACCGCGCCAAATGGCCCGCTGACCGCAATCGCCGCCAGCTTGCGGTCGCCGCGGTTTTTGGGAAGATACAGATCGCCTACCAAAGTGATCCCGTATCGGTTCTGGAAGGACACCTTACGGTGATCGACTTTGTCACTTTCGGCAAAGGTTTTATCCCATGTGCTCACCATCGAAACAGGCGCGTTTGGGTTGGTGGTTTCTGCATAACTCATTGTTGTCACTCCACTTAATGATGCACATAGCAGCATCGCAACGGACAGTTTTTGGGTAAATGTTTTCATAGAAATGAACCCTGGGTTGTTGTGTTGCGGTCATTATAGTTAGCAGAAATAGTGCTGATTAGAGGGCGAAAGCTGCTAGGATTCATATCATATTGTTATAAATGGGTGGGGATGATGGCGAAACGGGAAAACTATAATGAGCTGTACCTGTTCATGCAGGTGGTACGGGAGGGGAGCTTCACGGCGGCCGCGCTTCGGCTTGGGCTGGCGCAATCCGGGATCAGCCGCTCGGTTCGCGAGCTGGAAGAGCGATTGGGCGTTCAACTTCTGGTCCGCACCACGCGCAAGCTCTCGCTCACCCATGCCGGGGAACAGCTTTATCAGACCGCCGAGTCTGCATTCGATACGCTCGATACGGGTCTGGCGACCCTGGCACACTATCGTCAGACGCCGTCCGGCACGGTGCGTATTAATGCCAGCCAGCACGCTATCGATAAATGTCTGCTGCCAAAGCTCGCCATTTTTAAACAGCGTTACCCGGACATCAGGCTGGAACTGATCAATGAAAGCCGCTTCGTCGACATTATCGCCGAGCGGTTCGATGCGGGTGTCAGACTGGGGCCGGAAGTGGGGCAGGGAATGATTGCTGTGCGTATCACGCCTGATATGGAAATGGCCGCGGTGGCTGCCCCGGAACACTTCAGACGCTACGGTTTTCCGCAGACGCCAGCCGATTTAGTGGCTCATCCCTGCATTGCCTACCAGTTTGCCGACGGTAGTGACTATCAGTGGGACCTGGTGCAGGACGGGAAAAAAATCACCCATCGGCCAGAGGGGCAATGGGCGCTGTCTGACAGCTACATGGAAGCCGAGGCCGCCCGGCTGGGGCTTGGGCTGGCCTATGTCCCGGTGGAGCTGGTGGCTGACGATCTGGAGCGCGGAACGCTTATCCGGGTGTTGCAGCGCTATAGCCTGCGCATGGACGGGTTGTATCTCTATTATCCGCACCGCAACGTGTCGCCTGCCCTGAGGGCTGTGATCGATACGCTGAAAATTTAGGGCGGCATAACATCACGAGAGCGGACATACAAACTGCCCGCCGGTGAGCTATGACTAAAAATAAATCAGGACCGCTGTGGTGAGGCAAATTTTGCAGCAATCATTTCAGATGTGGGCTGTATTCCCCCAAGACTCCACTGTTCCGGTTCATGCTCGTCAATACGGATCCATACTGAACGCCGGAATTCAGGATCGCCGTTTCCCTCAATTTCAACAATAAGATCAGTCATACGACGTAGCAGTTCTTTTTTTTGCTCCGAATTAATCATTCCTTTAATGGTTTGCACATTTACGAAGGGCATTGTATTCTCCTTAAATAACTGAGTCTTTAAATCATACTCAGGTTACGAGGCAAACGAAGAGATGTCAAAAAATAAATCATTACCGTACTTATTACCTGAGCTTTGTGGGTTAGCGGCGGCCGCTGAGCTTCTTGGCGATCAATGGGTTTTGTTGATTCTGAGAGAGGCGTTTTATGGGGTAACACGCTTTGAAACGATACGGGATCATACAAAAATCACCCGGCAGACGCTGGCGAACCGGTTAAAAAAAATGACTGAACTCGGCCTGCTTTGCAAAATCCCTTATCAGGAAGAAGGGGCGCGTGAACGGTATGAGTATGTTCTCACCGCCAAAAGCCGCAGCCTTGCGCCGATTCTTTTCTCTTTGATGGAGTGGGGTCATAAAAACATACTGCACGACGCACCGCATATTGCGTTAACAGACAAAGAAAGTGGAGAAGTGGTGAATAGCGCCTATGTTACCGCCGACGGTAAGTTCGTTGACCCTAAAAACGTTCGGTTAACGTTTCACGACAGCCAATACTTAGCCGCCATGCCCCAGGCGCCTGACCATACAGACGCTTAAAGCTGCGGTTGAAGGACTGCCGGGAGTCAAAGCCCAGCGAGAGCGGTGATTGATACCCTTAAAATTTAGGGCAGCGTTGTCATTCTGGAAGGAGCCTCGCAAACCGCAAAGTAACCTTATGAAATTCAGCGTTATGTCTTTTCCTCTACGGGGCGCGGTCGTAAAGTGCCTGCGTTGCGGCACATCCGCAATCGGGCGTAGGAACCCGCATCTACAGAGCGATATTTATATGTCGCGACAGCGCCGATCTCGTTAAAATTGCGGTGGCGCTGACGGAGCAGCCGCAAGGCTGGCCGTTTTCTCTGTGGGCGGTATTCCTACCTCTGTCAGCGCTACCCCCTCGAGCGTAGGAACTCATCGGGTGGTTCACCCAATTTATACACTGAGGATGCCTTACGATGGCTACTATCCCAACCCTGACTTACCTTCCATCTGACGAAAACGTCATTCTGCAACTTATCTCCCGTCCGCTTCCGGCCGATGCCGATCTCTTTGACATCGCCGACAACTGCGCCGCGCTGGTGAGTGTGCTGGTCGAAACCGATGATGTCGCGAGCCGTACTGCGCTGTGCGAGCGTCTCCTTGAGGCTCTGCGCAGGCTGCGCGCACTCTGCGATGCCGATCTTCCGCCATACCTGATTGAACAGTTGATCATGGGTGAGAAAACCAACTCCTGCGTGCCCGACTGCTGGCAGGACAACTTAACGCAGGTGGACTATGTTCTGGCGCTGACGCAAGCCGTTATGGGGGGAACGCTGCCCGCTCACGTAGTGAAGGAGCTGACAGGCCTGCTGCACGATATGGTGTGGCTGCTGGCTGAGTTTGTGAAGGAGCCGCGCATTACTGCGCATTAAGGGGCTGGCGCGGAGGGGCGGCAGCGCCCCTTTGAAAGTGTGATTAACGCGATCGGTTCCCGGTATCCAGAAGCGACGTGCCGTAGGAGTTGTCGATAGTACAAAGCCAGCGACCGTCGCTTTCCTGCCGAAAAACATAGGTCGCGCGGCGCGACATTTCCGTTATTCCACCCTGACCATCAGGAAAACGCAGAACGGTTTCCATGATAACGAGGGCAGTGTCACCGCCTTCGATCACCTGCATCTCTCCTTGTTCCACAATCAATTGGTCCTGGAAATAATCCGAGATGGCAACAAACGCGCTGCGGATGTTGTCTTTGCCTTTAACAACCATTCCGGGCTTGACCACCAGAGCTGCATCTTCGGCGTAGTGTTTCATCAGCGCGTCATAGTTTTTGGTGGTGATGGCGCGATCGCAGGATTCGATTATCTGGCGTAGCGGGTGTGGGGTCATGCGTATTTTCTCAGAGAGGGGGAAAGCGTATTAACTTAACAGTCTGGCGTGTTTGTATAGCTACCAGGTTTTGTGGTTGGAAGGTTTAGCATAGAAGCGGATAGTTTTAAGGTTACGCCTGCTATGGGTGGTGAGCTCAACGGGGCGATTTCTAAACTGATATCGAGTCATTAAAACCTTCATCTGTCAGGTTTTGTGTCAGCAGTCACTACAGCAGGATAATAACTTCCTTGGGTAACTAAAGATTTTTTGCACAAAGTCGATAACTCCCCGGAAGACAGTCATTTGACGAAACAGTATTTATCAGGGGAAAAAGAAGTTGAGATTTCTAACATTGTTTATCCTCCTTATTGCTATTACTCTACATGCCGAAGAACATGATTATGGCCCACCTGTCTCTGTATGCCTGAACAAACATACCATTCCCTATATCAACACGATGATTCCAGCTGCAAATATTGTTAATGACGCTTATCTGACATGCCAGGGTGTCGTTGATGAATGGAATCGTGAGAGAGAATCCTTGCCCAAAGAAATGGTAATCAAGCAGAATAAGGAGTTGCGTGATATGTATATCAGGATGATTGAGATCCGTCGGAAAGCGAGTGCACACAAAAAATGAGGGACCCTTGTATCGATTGATTAGAACAAAAAGCAGACACTTAACGTTTGTCATGGAAACGCTTCGATTATTCGTAAAATATGAGAGCGCGAATTCACATCATCGTTGAATGCTATTTTATTAATAAAGGGATGACTTATGAAAGCAGGTGTTTTTTTAAATCTATTATTATTGACGTTATCATTTGATGTCGCGGCATTTACTCAATTCAAACCGGCGGTCTTAAATGCTGCTCTTTTATTCGATCATGATGCAACAACCGGGAACGTAAAACATAGCCTCCAGTGGATGCGGGATGTTACAGGTAAACTTCAGGTTATGACAGAAGTTAGATATGATCGCAGCGGATGCTTTACGAGTATCAACATGGTTGACAAGGCAAATGATCGAGAGTTTCATTTGGTCAATAAAGATGGCTTACTGACGTCACTTAAAGGCCAGCGTATTACCGGAAAAATAAATGAGCGCTGCGAAATTACTGAGCTTGAGAATGAAAAAGGTAATTACTTACTCAGTTATAATATACGTGGCTTGCTGGAAAAAATAATCGACAAAGATACGGGCGAAGTTGTAGAGCGATATGAATATCACAACAGCCAATTCCCCGTTCGCATAATAAACTACAAAGATCCAAAAGATGAACGCATCGTTTACCCATCCGGGAGTGCGCAATTCCTTGACTCAGAATTAGTGTCGAAAAGAGAGGACATCACTTTCATGGTGAAGCAAAGCTGTGCCTACACCGCTGATGGTAATGCAGATAAATGCTCGCTGATAGCATCCACTAACGACGACTATCGTGACTCAAGCCTCGTATGGATTTCTAATCACAAAAATGAATATTTCTAAATTATATTAAAAGGACTGAACCCACGTCACCTTCCCGAAAGGTTGATTAACGTCCTATTTTTTTTGTCAGTGCATCATCTCCTGCTTTGAAACGATGGTATCGTTAACATCAATCAGCAGGAGAGTACTACAGACAGCCAAAAAGCCGTAAGCAGTTATCTGCTTACGGCTTCCAGAACGGTGATGATTTTCTGACAATCAGGCCGCTTTCACAGCCCTGATTTTTTTTGCGTCAGCCGCGTCGGAGTCTGTTTTATCCGCTACAGCTGGAGCAGTGAGATCGGGAAGCTTGCTGGTACGCAGAATATGCTGCACGGTCTCTTTCTGCTCGGCGAGATACAGGCCAAGATTTTCAGCCTGCGTTTCATCCATCTGCATTCCGCTTTGTAACAGCCAGTCGGTGAACGCGTCGGCCATATCGAGCAGCTTGTCGTGAGCGTCAGCCTCTTTCTTACTGGCAAATGTCATTTTCTCTTCACCTTTTCTTACGACAACAAATTTTGTTTCAACAGCCATCGTGCACCTCGTTATACTGTATTTATATACAGTATAGCAGCAACAGATCGACGTTGCAGCAAAATATGCATTACTGGTGAAGCTGCTGCGTTTCGGGGCCACCCATACTGCGTCGCCATGCCCCAGGCGCCTGACCATACTGGCGCTTAAAGCTGCGGTTGAAGGACTGCTGGGAGTCAAAGCCCAGCGCGATCGCCACGTTCAGAATCTGTTCGTCGCTGTGGGATAACCGCTCAACCGATTTTTGCAGCTTTTGCGCGCGAATATACCCGGCGAGGGGATAGCCCGTATGCTCTTTGAATAGGCGCTGGAGGTGCCATTTCGAGTAGCCGGAACGCCTGGCGACGGTCTCAATGTCCAGGCGGCTGTCCAGGTTGTTGTCGATCCAGTCGAGTAAATCATGCATAAATGCGCCAGTGTTCATCTGGTTACCCCCACGCAGCGGATGAAAAAGTATCTTTGTCTGTTGCATTAAAAGGTGGCGCGTTTTTGCAGTAATTGCAAGTTTTATTGTTGCATTTAAATCCCTGACCGAAACGGGTCTTTTCACATCCGCTCAAATAGCACATAAAGTGCAACAATTATTCTTGCACTTAGTTAAGCGCCTTCCTACAATCGCCGCGAATAGTGTATTCGCAACTGTTACAGTTTTGTGGCGATGAACGACACAAATGGCCTTAAGACAGCCCCCGGACAAAGGAAGTGGCGCGGTGCCTCCTGCTGCGTCTTGCCCGGTGGCGACAATTATCGGAATAAAAATAATGAGCCTGCAAAAAACCTGGGGTAATTCTCATCTGAGCGCGCTGGGGGCCATGTTGCTCTCCGTGCTGCTCGTCGGATGCGATAACAGCGTCGCGCAAAATGCCGCGCCACCTGCGCCTGCCGTGAGTGCCGCTGACGTGGTGGTGAAATCGATTAGCCAGTGGGATAGCTTTAACGGCCGGATTGAAGCGGTGGAGAGCGTTCAGCTGCGCCCGCGCGTGTCTGGCTACATTGATAAGGTGAATTACACCGACGGCCAGGAAGTGAAAAAGGGCGAGGTGCTGTTCACCATTGATGACCGTACCTATCGCGCCGCGCTGGAACAGGCGCAGGCGAACCTGGCGAGAGCTAAAACGCAGGCCAGCCTGGCGCAAAGTGAGGCTAACCGTACCGATAAGCTGATCAATACCCATCTGGTCTCACGGGAAGAGTGGGAGCAGCGCCGCTCGGCTGCCGTTCAGGCGCAGGCCGACATTCGCGCCGCGCAGGCGGCGGTTGACGCAGCCCAGCTCAACCTGGACTTCACCAAAGTGACCGCGCCTATCGATGGTCGCGCCAGCCGGGCGCTGATCACCAGCGGGAACCTGGTGACTGCGGGCGATACCGCCAGCGTCCTCACCACGCTGGTCTCGCAGAAGACGGTGTACGTCTACTTTGACGTGGACGAGTCAACCTACCTTCACTATCAAAACCTGGCCCGCAGCGGGCAGGGGGCGTCCAGCAATCACACGGCGTTGCCGGTTGAGATTGGCCTGACGGGCGAGGAGGGCTATCCCCATCAGGGCAAAGTGGATTTCCTGGATAACCAGCTCACGCCGAGTACCGGGACCATCCGCATGCGCGCGCTGCTGGATAACTCACAGCGTCAGTTTACGCCGGGACTGTTTGCCCGCGTACGCCTGCCGGGCAGCGCGGAGTTCAAAGCCACGCTTATCGACGACAAGGCGGTGCTGACCGATCAGGATCGTAAATACGTCTATATCGTCGATAAAGAGGGGAAAGCGCAGCGTCGCGACATTACGCCGGGTCGTCTGGCAGACGGTTTACGCATTGTGCGGCAGGGGCTGAACCCTGGCGACAAAGTCATCGTCGAGGGTTTACAGAAAGTGTTTATGCCGGGTATGCCGGTTAACGCCAAAACCGTTGCCATGACCGCCAGCGCCGCCCTCAACTGATCCCTTGACCTGAGAATCCAACCCATGGACTTTTCCCGCTTTTTCATCGACAGGCCGATCTTTGCTGCCGTCCTGTCGATTCTGATTTTTATCACAGGGTTAATCGCCATCCCGCTGCTGCCGGTGAGCGAATACCCTGACGTCGTGCCGCCAAGCGTGCAGGTGCGCGCCGAGTACCCGGGCGCCAACCCGAAAGTGATTGCCGAGACCGTGGCGACGCCGCTGGAAGAGGCGATCAACGGCGTTGAGAACATGATGTACATGAAATCCGTCGCGGGCTCGGACGGCGTGCTGGTGACCACCGTGACCTTCCGTCCGGGGACTGACCCGGATCAGGCGCAGGTTTAGGTGCAGAACCGCGTCGCGCAGGCCGAAGCGCGTCTGCCGGAGGACGTGCGGCGTCTGGGCATTACCACCCAGAAGCAGTCGCCCACGCTGACGCTGGTGGTGCATCTGTTTTCGCCAAACGGTAAGTACGATTCGCTGTATATGCGCAACTACGCCACGCTGAAGGTGAAGGATGAGCTGGCGCGCCTGCCCGGCGTCGGCCAGATCCAGATTTTCGGCTCCGGCGAGTACGCGATGCGCGTCTGGCTGGACCCTAATAAAGTGGCGGCGCGCGGGCTGACCGCCTCGGACGTGGTCACGGCGATGCAGGAGCAAAACGTACAGGTCTCCGCCGGTCAGCTTGGCGCCGAGCCGCTGCCTAAAGAGAGCGACTTCCTGATCTCCATTAACGCCCAGGGCCGCCTGCATACCGAAGAAGAGTTTGGCAATATTGTCCTGAAAACAACGCAGGACGGTACGGTCGTCCGCCTGCGCGACGTGGCGCGGATTGAAATGGGCTCCGGGAGCTATGCGCTGCGTTCCCAGCTGAACAATAAAGACGCGGTCGGGATTGGTATCTTCCAGTCGCCGGGGGCGAACGCCATCGATCTGTCTAACGCGGTGCGCGCGAAAATGGACGAACTGTCCACGCGCTTCCCGGCAGACATGAAGTGGGCGGCACCTTACGATCCGACGGTCTTTGTGCGTGATTCGATCCGTGCGGTGGTGCAGACGCTGCTGGAAGCCGTGGTGCTGGTCGTGCTGGTGGTCATTCTGTTCCTGCAAACCTGGCGCGCGTCGATCATTCCGCTGATCGCGGTGCCGGTGTCGGTGGTGGGTACTTTCAGCATTCTCTACCTGCTGGGCTTCTCGCTGAATACCCTCAGCCTGTTCGGCTTGGTGCTCGCCATCGGTATCGTGGTGGACGACGCCATCGTGGTGGTGGAAAACGTCGAGCGAAATATCGAAGAGGGGCTTGCGCCGCTTGCGGCCGCGCACCAGGCGATGCGTGAAGTGTCCGGGCCGATTATCGCGATTGCGCTGGTGCTGTGCGCGGTGTTTGTGCCGATGGCGTTTCTGTCGGGCGTTACCGGTCAGTTCTACAAGCAGTTTGCGGTGACGATCGCGATATCGACGGTGATTTCAGCGATTAACTCGCTGACGCTCTCTCCGGCGCTGGCGGCACTGCTGTTAAAGCCCCACGGCGCGCCGAAAGATTTCCCGACCCGGCTTATCGACCGTCTGTTCGGCTGGATTTTCCGTCCGTTTAACCGCTTTTTCCTCCGCAGCTCAAACGGCTATCAGGGGCTGGTGGGCAAAACGCTGGGACGGCGCGGCGCGGTATTCGTGGTTTACCTGCTGCTGCTTTGTGCCGCAGGCGTCATGTTTAAAGCGGTACCCGGCGGGTTTATTCCCACGCAGGACAAGCTGTACCTGATTGGCGGCGTGAAAATGCCGGAAGGCTCCTCGCTGGCCCGCACCGATGCGGTGATCCGCAAAATGAGCGAAATCGGGATGAATACCGAAGGCGTGGATTATGCGGTCGCGTTTCCGGGGCTGAACGCGCTGCAGTTCACCAATACGCCGAATACCGGAACGGTCTTCTTTGGCCTGAAGCCGTTCGACCAGCGTAAACATTCCGCGGCGGAAATTAACGCGGAAATTAACGCGAAAATCGCGCAAATCCAGCAGGGCTTTGGCTTCTCCATTCTGCCGCCGCCGATTTTAGGGCTGGGTCAGGGGTCGGGCTATTCCCTGTACATTCAGGATCGCGGTGGTCTGGGCTATGGCGCGCTGCAAAACGCGGTGAACACCATGTCCGGTGCAATCATGCAGACGCCGGGGATGCATTTCCCGATCTCAACCTACCAGGCTAACGTGCCGCAGCTGGACGTCCAGGTTGACCGCGACAAGGCGAAAGCGCAGGGCGTGTCGCTGACCGATCTTTTCGGGACGCTGCAAACCTATCTGGGCTCGTCGTACGTCAATGATTTCAACCAGTTCGGGCGTACCTGGCGCGTGATGGCGCAGGCCGACGGGCAGTTCCGCGACAGCGTGGAAGATATTGCGAATCTGCGCACCCGTAACAGCCAGGGCGAAATGGTGCCGATTGGCAGTATGGTGAACATCACGACCACCTACGGGCCGGATCCGGTGATCCGTTACAACGGCTACCCGGCGGCGGACCTGATTGGCGATGCCGACCCGCGCGTGCTCTCATCAGCGCAGGCGATGACGCAGCTGGACGCGATGTCTAAGCAGATCCTGCCGAACGGGATGAACATTGAATGGACGGATCTGAGCTTCCAACAGGCCACCCAGGGCAACACGGCGCTGATCGTCTTCCCGGTCGCGGTCCTGCTGGCGTTCCTGGTCCTGGCGGCGCTGTATGAAAGCTGGACGCTGCCGCTGGCGGTGATCCTCATCGTGCCGATGACGATGCTCTCCGCGCTGTTTGGCGTCTGGCTGACCGGGGGCGATAACAACGTCTTCGTGCAGGTGGGGCTGGTGGTGCTGATGGGGCTGGCCTGTAAAAACGCCATTCTTATCGTGGAGTTTGCCCGCGAGCTGGAAATTCAGGGTAAAGGCATCATGGAGGCCGCGCTGGAGGCGTGCCGCCTGCGTTTACGCCCGATTGTGATGACCTCCATCGCCTTTATTGCCGGGACCATTCCGCTGATCCTCGGCCACGGCGCGGGTGCGGAAGTACGCGGCGTCACCGGGATCACGGTATTCTCCGGTATGCTGGGGGTGACGCTGTTTGGTCTGTTCCTGACGCCGGTGTTCTACGTGACGCTGCGTAAGTTCGTCACGCGCGGCAAAAAAGAGGAAAGGGACGTGCTGCCCGCGTAGGGACGTTGCTGATAATAAAAAACCGCCTTCACAGAGAAGGCGGTTTTGTTGCATCAGGAAAACGTTATGACGTTTTTTGATACTGGGCAATGAGGTCGGGGAGCGGATCCCATCCGCTGCTGTCGGCGTTTTTCACCGCTTCCAGGGCGCTAGCCACGGTATGGCGCTCCAGCACCGCTAACGACGCCTGCTCGGCCTCTTCGGAAATCGATTTAAAGTACCAGCAGGCGTTAGCGCTGACCACGCAGCGGGCCGGTACGTCAGGGCGCGACGCCCACAGTTTTTTATCTTCGATGACCGAAAGGTAGATGTCGCGCAGGGTGATCTCTTCCGGCGGGCGACCAAGATGAATGGAGCCGTTACGGCCAAGCGTTGAGACGATAATGCCGTCTCGCGTCAGCGGAACCATCAATTTGCGGATGAAGCTCGGGTTCGCTTCCAGGCCGTAGGCCAGAATCGCGCTCGTCGAACGTTCACCCAATTGCTCCGCCATCGCTACGCTGAGAACCATCTGCAAAGCTGTCGGGAAGCGGTAATCTAACATTTCTCTGTCCTGGGTTGCGGTGAATCTTGTTCTTTTTGGCACCGCAGAGGTGAATAAGCAATAAACAACAATATAACAAATACGGTAATTATTTTGAAGCAATCTGCGGCATTTGCGATCAAACCCCCTGTTCTGCTTTAGCTAAACGTGCGGTTCGGGAAGTCAACTGTGACCAGGAGGCCACCTTCTGCAGAAGTACTCAGATTTACGCTGCTGTTGTGCTGCTGCGCCACCGCTTTGACGATGGCAAGCCCCAGCCCGCTGCCGCTTTGCACCTGATTGGGATCGCGGAAAAAGCGGTCGAACACGCGCTCCTGCAGCTCGACCGGAATACCGGGGCCCGCATCGGAGACGCGCAGCTGAACGACGCGATCGCAGGCGCTCACGTCGACCTGAATCCGCCCGCCCTCGGGGCTGTACTTCACGGCGTTCTCAATGAGATTATCAATCAGCGACACCAGGCGTTCCCTGACGCCGTGGATCCAGACGTCATCCTCGGCAAAGAATTCCAGCTCAATTTTGCGCGCAGACGCTAGCGGTTCCAGCTCGGCCATTCGTTCCTGAATAAGCGCTGTCAGCGGCACGGGTTCCATCGCCGTATCAATGCGCGATTCACTGTGCATCATCAGCAGCAGCTGATTGACGAGGCGCGCGGCGCGGCTGTTGCTGCGAATCACGCCCGCAAGCAGCTCCTTCTGGCTCTCGCTGATGACCCAGGACTGCAGCGCCTCCACGTTGATGCGCATCGCCGCGAGGGGCGTACGCAGCTCGTGCGCGGCATCCGCGATGAAAATCCGCTCCCTTTCCGCGCTTTCACGCACCCGGGCAAGGAAGTCATTGATCGCGTCCACCATCTGGCGAAGCTCCCGGTGCTTCGGTACGGCTCTTAAAGGGGAGAGGTCGTCCGGCGTGCGTAACGTAATTTCATTGACCACCTTATTCCATGGACGCATCGCAATGCGGATTGAGAGCCACGCGGGAAACAGCAGAAACGGGAAGCAGACCAGCAGCGGCAGGATGTAGTACCCGCGAGAGTTCAGATAGATAAAGAAGTTCCAGCCGCTGGCTGGCGTGAAGAGGGTGACCTCCACGTCAGAGTGAGGGGATTTAAGGGTGCGGCTGGTCCAGGTACGATCTCCACTCTGAACGTGCTCCAGCTCGCCGAATCGGGTGTTTGTTATCCCCGCAGGTGCACCGTCGGAGGCAAAAATAACGGCATTATTCTTGCGAACGATGAGGTTAATCGACAGCACGGGATCTTCCCCTCCGCCGTAACCTTCCCGCAGGGCCTGGCTAAAGGCTTCCAGCACGGCGGTACGATCCTGCGGACGTCCGTCCATACGCTCAACCAGGGTAAAAACGGTTTCGTACGTTTTACTGCCCGTCAGGATGGGAGGGCTGCGCAGGTCCTCCCACAGAATGAAGGTTAGAAAAAGACACCACAGCAGGGTCAGCAGAAGCATCTGGGCGATGATAATTCGGCGCACCAGCGTCGGGCGCCTCAGGTGATACCAGACGTTTTGCATCAACCGCTCACCTTTTGAATGGAGACGGTATCAATGACGTACCCGACGCCCCGGACCGTTCGCACATAGCCGTCGCCGATTTTCCGCCGCAAATTTCCCATATGCACGTCGAGCGCGTTGCTGAGGTTCTCTTTGTTGCCGAATATCCTTTCTTCCAGAAACCTCCGGGTCAGCACGCGGTCCGCGCGCAGCATCAACGTTTCCAGCAGCGCGTATTCACTGGCCGTTAAATCGATATGGCGCGCACTCACCGTCACGCGACGCGTCGGGACATGAAGAGAGAGCCCGCGAATTTCTATCGCCTCATTTTCAAAACCCTAGCTGCGCCGTGCAAGGGCTCGCACTCGCGCCAGCAGCTCGGCGAGAATAAAGGGTTTGACGAGATAGTCGTCCGCGCCGGCATCCAGCCCGTACAGGCGATCCTGCAATGTCCCTCGCGCCGTCAGGATGATGACGGGGATCCCCTTGAGCTGCTGGCGCAAACGCGTCATCAGGCTCATGCCATCGCCGTCGGGCAGCCCCAGGTCGAGCAAAATAAGTTCCGGCACGCAGACGTCAAGCTGATGCAGCGCATCCTCTTTACGGCGAACCCATATGACGTCAAACCCTTGATCTGAGAGGGCGATACGTACGCCATTGCCGAGATCCAGGTCGTCTTCGATAAGTAGAATTTTCACATTGGTAACGGTATCAACCGTGAATGAAGAATTTCTTAAGAAAAAAACGGTAGCAGGAAATCTGTCCGGATGACAGCGCCCGCGCGCGCTTCAGTCTTTCTTCATTTTCGGCTCATAAGAACCTTAGGGTCACGCTTCAAAATGGGCGTTCCGGCGTTTAACCGCCTGCATCGTCATCATTTGCATCCATAAGGACTTCCTTAATGAGAAATATCGAACTGCGTCATACGTTCCCTCATTTACTTTCGGGCCGCTGCCTGAAAACCCTCGTGCCGGGCGTCGTTCTGGCGTTACTGGCTACGCCTGTACTGGCGGAAGAACAGCGCCAGGGTAACGTCTTAACCCTGGGAGGCGGCGTGGATGTGGGGCCGCGCTACTCGGGTTCAGATAAAATCCGCGTCTCAGCGGCTCAGGTAGTGGATTATTCCATGGCAAATGGCTTCTTCATCGGCACCACGCGTGGGATCGGTTACGGTAACAACGTTGGCAACCTGGATTACAGCGCAGCGCTGAGCTATCGAACGGGCCGTAAAGATAAAGACGTGAGCAGCGATTCCATCAGCTCCGGCAGCGACGAGCTGCGGGGGATGGGTGAGATTAAAGGCTCGGCTATCGTGGTACCCGGGCTGGGGTACAAGGTGACCGACTGGCTGAATCTGCAGCTGCAGGCTGAGGTTCCGGTGTCTGAGAGAGAGAACGGAGAGGCAGTGCATTTCGGCTTGAGCAGCCCGCTCTATACCTCACCAACAAATGCGGTGACGCTGGCGCTGACCGGCAGTTGGGGATCCGACAAGTATATGCAGACGTATTACGGGGTCAGCGCCGCCCAGTCGGCCGCATCGGGCTTTGCCCGACATGACGCCGGGGCCGGGATTTATGCCTGGTCGATGAACCTTGACTGGACCCACAAGCTCACCTCGCGCTGGAGCGTGCTTGCCTCAGCGGGCGTGACGCAGCTGACGGGGGATGCGGGCGATAGCCCGATTGTGCATCGTAAAACGTCGCCGACGGGGAGTTTGAAGGTGACGTACAGTTTTTGAGCATGTGATAACGACGTATATAAGCCGCTCCGGTTAAGATGGCGGGGCGGTACTGCTGGGTGACGGGAAGAGTGATGGACTGTCTCAATCTCATGGTGTGTAACAACCTGCTATCTATGCCAAAATGATTCAACATTAGCGATTAACGAGACTTATTGATATTGACCATTGTATTTATTCCATCACTTGCTTTCATCACGGTATCCGGCACGGCCAACCCCGGTTAAGCCGCAGTATCTGAACTACGTTTAACATCAGTCAGAATAATAAAAGAGTTAACGTTTTATTAGA
The DNA here is from genome assembly GCF_052983755.1 of Enterobacter sp. CFEC122. Lineage (NCBI taxonomy): Bacteria > Pseudomonadati > Pseudomonadota > Gammaproteobacteria > Enterobacterales > Enterobacteriaceae > Enterobacter > Enterobacter sp. CFEC122. The sequence goes on from NZ_JBRIQR010000015.1 coordinate 100,762, forward strand.
TTCGCAACAGTGTCGGCCTCCGTCCGGAGCATTTGAAAACCAGAACCTCACTAAGAAATGTGCCAACATGACGCGAGTAATATCTCTGTCCGGAGAATAATGTGTTCGGAAAACTGTTGTTAAACTACATGCCCGGTTTACAAAATTTGTTAGCCTACGATAAAAGCTGGCTAAAGCATGATGTTAAAGCCGGGTTATCCGTTGCGGCCGTAGCGCTCCCTGTTGCGATTGCATACGCTGAGCTGGCGGGGGTGGGGGCAATTGTAGGACTCTATTCCTGCGTTTTACCGATGATAGCTTACGCACTGTTTGGCTCTTCACGCCAGCTTATTGTGGGCCCTGATGCCACAACCTGCGCGGTGATTGCGGCCGTCGTATTTCCGCTTTCTGCAGGAAACCCCGAACTGCACTGGCAGCTGACGATCATCATGACATTGATGATGGGCGGGTGGTGTTTGCTTGCCAGTAAATTTCGGCTGGGCGCGCTCGCCGATCTGCTTTCTCATCCCATTCTTACCGGTTTACTTAATGGCGTAGCCGTGACGATTATCGTCGGGCAATTAGGCAAGGTGTTGGGGATTAAGCTTGATGAAGCGCAGGTTATTGAAAAAATAATCGCCTTGCCAGGTCGACTTTCAGATAGCCATTTATTAACCGTAGGAATATCCCTTTTTACGTTAATTATTTTAATGGTGATCAAAACGTATCGCAGCCAGTGGCCAGCACCTTTAATCGCCATTGTAATAACAACGGCACTGGTATGGGTGACCTCTGCACAACAGTATGGGATTGCCACGATTGGGGGAGAAGGCTTCCAGCCTGGTTTACCGGTCGTTCACTGGGGGGCGTTCCAGCCGGGGCCGATGCGTGATTTGGTGATCCCGGCGCTGAACCTGGCGTTGGTTAGTTTTGTCAGTCTGATGCTGACCGCCCGCAGTTTCGCCGCGAAAAATGGCTACGAAATTAATGCGGATGCAGAGTTCCGGGCTCTGGGTATTGCGAACATTATGTCGGGGTTATCTCAGGGGTTTGCTATCAGTGGAGCCGATTCCCGGACCGCGGTGAATGATTCAGTTGGTGGGAAAAGTCAGCTGGTTTCCGTGGTCGCCGCCTTAATCATCGGTATCGTCGTGCTGTTTTTCACTCAGCCATTACAATTCATTCCGGTATCTGCGTTAGGGATTGTTCTAATGTATGCATCGTGGTCATTGATTGATTTACGTGGGCTATGGAACCTTAGGCGCAGAAATAAACAGGCCTTTCGCCTGGCCTTCTTCACGTTTGGCTGTGTGTTAATTATCGGCGTTATCCAGGGGATCGGCCTTGCGGTGTTGCTTGGCCTGTTGCAGTTCCTTCGTACGGTATTTCGTCCCTCTGAGCACCTGCTGGGCACTGACGAAGAGGGAATGATTCACTCGTTAGGGAATACCACCGATATAAAAATGGTCCCGGGCGTGCTGATGTATCGATTTAACTCACCGTTGACCTATTTTAATGTGGCTTATTTTAAACGTCGGGTATTGAACCTGGTTGATGGGGCAGCCATACAGCCTAAATGGGTGGTCATTGATGCCGTTGCCTGCTTCACCTATTCAGACATCAGTGTCCTGGCAACCATTAATGAGTTAAAGCGCGATCTGAAAGGTCGACAGATTAAATTAATTCTTGCGGGCAGGAAAACGGAGTTAACACGCTGGTTTAAAGACAGTCGGCCAACAATGAATGATGATGACATGATTCTGGCGCCAGACCTCTACCTGGCACTTCGGTTCATTCAGAGCAAAGAGAGTGCGAGTGAGGGGGAATCAGTCGGTGATACATAACCAAATAGTGGTGAAAGGCTCGTAACGCATGCTACTGGCAGGCAGGGAACACTCACAATTTCTACCACCGAGGCTCAGCTACTGTTGGCCTGGACAGTGAGATGTTCCTTGCCTGCCTTACTTTCTTCTGCCATCTATCTCAGTAAAACCTGAATCAGCTGAACAAAGATATACACTGCCGCCGCCACTCGTATTGCCTGCCAAGCCCATCTGAGATAGCGCCATTCATAGCGTTCTCTGGCATTAGCCTCTGCTATAGCGGAGTCATAACGCTTTTTTTTCTTTCTCCTGACTTCGTCTATTACCCACAGGATGAGAATAAAGATAATGATGGTTTTCTGAAGTATGGGATTATCCACTAAAAATGACTCCGGCTTGCTCGCTGAAAAAGCAGAATAGAGGAACAGTCGTCACGTATCCACCACTAAATGTGGGGGTATGAATGAAATTTACCCTGATTCGATTTTGAGATGACCCTGCCCGTAGCCGGTTTCTCCGCTGTGAATGCGCAATCTCTGGTGCGACGTATCAGGCTGACGGCTATAAGCAAGGAGCGGGCCTTGAGTACCATTCATTTTCGCCAGAACAAAAATAGATAGGGTCGTGCCTACAAATAAATAAACTCATAACTCACAATGTAACTTCCAATATTATTCACACGGGCCGTTACCCACACCCCAGTCATTCCCTGCTTACGGTGGCTGTGCAGATATTCTTTGTTTGTACAAAGCTGAATCCATCTGTTGGTGTTCTGATCTTTTAACCAGAGACCCGCTTCACAATGGCCATGCTTACCTCTCGAAGGCCCCGGAAAGACAACCTCATATTCAGATTCATAGCCAATTATTTTGTCCGGGAAGAGATAGACATAAATATCATAACAATTTAAGCTCAATACAAACCCAAGGCAAAAGCCGCTAAAAAAAGCACTGGCAATATATTCTAATGTTTTGTTAAAAGTGCGCAGGTAAAAAGCGCGCATAACAAAAATTGTTCCAATCAAAACGCCAAGTGAAATATATGTCATCCATTCAGGGACGGATTTTTTAATATAGTATTATGGGAGATGCCAGATGCCCATGACATATACCAGAGCCATCCACCTAAAACGCTGAATATCACGGCTGTAACAAGTAATTTCTTGCGTTTATCTTCGAAAGAATAATTTTTAGTCATGGTTTTGTTTTGTATGTATCAAACGAAAGTGTTGACCTTACCAGGAAAAGCTATTTTATATTATTAAATTCAATATGCCTCCTGTTTCGAGTTAAATTTTTTGAGCTTCCTCTTTTGACCGTAGCTTGCTCGCTACCCGCGAGCAAGCCACACCCCTTAGCGATACAGCGTCTTTTCCGCAACCGGAATAAGGAGCCCGGATCGCCAGTCCGCGAGCGTCAGCTGCGCAAGCTTACCCAGCGCGGTATAAAACGGATGGTTGGCGTTCTCGACAAACACCGTCAGGAAGCGGGTGCTCCACGGCAGCAGGTGCCACGCCAGAAGCTGAGCGCACTCCGCCTCGCGGCCGTTCTCGGCCAGCCATGCCGCCAGCAGCAGCAAAGTCCCGAAGTGATCTTCCGGTTCATTCTGCTGCATTTCAAATGCGATAGCGTTCTCCCGCATCCACTGGCGCAGCGCGAGGGTCGAGTCGCCGAACAGCACGGATTCTCGGTCCAGCCAGACGGAGCCCCACGGTGGCGCGGGCAGGGCGTAAGGGCCAATAAACAGTCGTTGCCAGGCGTCCGTCAGCGGCTCATCGGCAGACGCGGCAAAGGTGTCGGCTACGGGTCGCAGCGTTTCCGAAGGCAGAGGCCAGTCCTGTACCCATTCGCCTGCGGTGAGAGCCTGCACCAGCGGCGCGGCCTGCTCGCTGTCTGGTGCGAAATAAAACAGCGCACCCAGCACCCGGGCGCTGAACGCGAACGATTCACGATGTGAGACATCTTTCATTACATCTTCCTTGCTCGCGCGGAGGGTGTCCGCGCGACTGAGTTAACCGATAATACAAACCATAAAATAAACCACGGTCACGCCATTCACCCGTTACACCTTCTCGATCTGTACCAGATTGGTGTGCTGCGGGTTGCCTTTGGCCAGCGGTGACGGGCGGTGCGTGGTCAGGGTGTTGATGCATGAGCCGTGGTCGACACGATCGCCACTCATATTGGCGTCGTGCCAGGCCCCCTGGCCCATAGCGCTGACGCCGGGCATGATGCGCGGCGTCACTTTCGCTTCAATTCGTACCTCGCCGCGGTCGTTAAAGACGCGCACCGTATCGCCGTTCTTAATGCCGCGTTTTTCGGCATCGACGGGATTAAGCCAGACCTCCTGGCGGCAGGCGGCTTTCAGCACGTCCACGTTACCGTAGCTCGAGTGGGTACGGGCCTTAAAGTGGAAGCCAAACAGCTGCAGCGGGAACCGCGCGCGCTCGGGCGCGTCCCAGCCGTCGAAGGTTGACGCGTAGACGGGCAGCGGGCTGATGGTCTCATCTTTTTCCAGCTCCCAGGTGGCCGCAATCTTCGCCAGCTTGCTGGAGTAAATTTCAATCTTACCCGATGGGGTTTTCAGCGGATTGGCTTCCGGGTTTTCACGGAATTTTTTATAGGCCACAAAATGGCCGTTCGGATCTTTGCGCTTGTAAATGCCCATTTTTTTCAGCTCGTCATAGGACGGCAGTTGAGGGTCTTTTTCGAGCATTTTGGCATACAGATACTGCAGCCACTGTTCCTGCGTCCGTCCTTCGGTAAATTTCTGATGGATATCCGGCCCGAGGCGTTTCGCCACTTCGCTCATGATCCAGTAGATGGGCTTGCGTTCAAACTTCGGCGCGGTCACGGGCTGAAGGAATATCAGGTAGCCCATGTTGCCCGCATAATCGTTTGGAATGATGTCTTCCTGCTCGACGGTCATCAGGTCCGGCAACACGATATCGGCATACTTCGCTGACGACGTCATGAAGTTATCAATGACCACAATCATTTCGCACTTGCTTTCATCCTGCAGGATATCGTGGGTTTTATTGATATCGGAATGCTGGTTGATGAGGGTGTTGCCCGCGTAGTTCCAGATGAACTTAATCGGCACGTCCAGCTTATCCTTGCCGCGCACGCCGTCGCGCAGGGCGGTCATCTCCGGCCCACGGGCGATGGCGTCCGTCCAGCTGAAGCAGGAAATTTGCGTTTTGACCGGGTTATCCGGCAGCGGCATACGTTCGATGGTGATGGTGTATGTGGACTCACGCGCGCCGCTGTTCCCGCCGTTGATCCCGACGTTTCCGGTGAGGATCGGTAGCATCGCGATAGCGCGGGAGGTCAGCTCGCCGTTCGCCTGACGCTGAGGTCCCCAGCCCTGGCAGATATAAGCCGGTTTAGCGGAGCCGATTTCCCGGGCAAGCTTAACGATGCGATCGGCGGGAATACCGGTGATGCGGGAGGCCCACTCCGGCGTTTTCGCCGTGTGGTCATCGCCCTGGCCGAGAATATACGCTTTGTAGTGACCGTTAGCGGGTGCGCCTTCCGGCAGCGTTTTTTCGTCATAGCCGACGCAGTATTTGTCGAGGAACGGCTGGTCGACCAGGTTTTCGTCGATTAATACCCAGGCAATACCCGCCACCAGCGCGGCATCGGTTCCCGGACGGATCGGGATCCATTCATCTTCGCGTCCGGCTGCCGTGTCGGTGTAGCGCGGGTCGATAACAATCATGCGCGCGTTGGACCGCTCGCGAGCCTGTTCCAGATAGTACGTAATCCCGCCGCCGCTCATGCGCGTTTCCGCCGGGTTATTGCCGAACATCACTACCAGTTTGGTGTTTTCGATGTCCGAGGTACTGTTGCCGTCGTTGCTGCCGTAGGTGTAGGGCATCGCGCAGGCAATTTGCGCCGTGCTGTAGGTGCCGTAGTGGCTCAGGAAGCCGCCGTAGCAGTTCATCAGGCGCGCCACCAGAGAAGCGTAAGGGGAGGAGTGGGTGATATTGCCCCCTACAATCCCGGAAGAGTAGTTGATATACACCGCTTCGTTGCCGTAGTTGGCCACCACGTCTTTCAGGCTGGCGGCGATCGTGTCGAGCGCTTCATCCCACGTGATGCGCTCGAACTTGCCTTCGCCGCGTTTGCCCACGCGCTTCATCGGGTAGTTCAGACGGTCAGGGTGATTGATGCGGCGACGAATAGAACGTCCGCGCAGGCAGGCGCGCACCTGGTGATCGCCATACACATCCTCGCCGGTGTTATCCGTTTCGACCCAGTACACTTCGTTGTCGCGGACGTGCAGACGCAGCGCACAGCGGCTGCCGCAGTTGACCGAGCAGGCGCCCCACACCACGGTATCTTCAGGAGGCTGGACGGCGTGCTTCACCGCAGCGGCAGCGCTTTTAAGGCCAAAGGGAAGCGAGATCCCACCAGCGGCAAGCGCCAGAGAACCTATCGCCGTAGATTTCACGAGAGTTCGACGGCTAATTCCGCCGTCGTAATGTTCAGCATCGGACATGGCTCACCCCATCATTATTATTGCGTATTATTTCTCCCGAAATGATATCCGTGCTAATGATGGGGTGAGTGTTACTTATTTGGGGGTATTAGATCTTAATCCTTATCAAATCAAAGGGAATTGACGCTCAATTACTGAGGTTCAGCTGCCGCACCGCTGCCTGTGCGGGTGTACAGAATTTTAAAGGTGTCGTTAGCGCAGTGGCCTACAACCTGCGTGCCCGGCTGATCGGCCTGGTCGTTCGGCACAATGTTCAGCGTAAAACCTGACTCAGGCACGCCGTTGTTGACGATCTTCTGCTGAATGTCGCTTTTCACGCGCTCGCAGGAATCCGGTGCCGCAAGCGCGGCCGTTGAGGCACTCATTAACAGCAGGGCGGTAATCCAGGGTAACCGTTTCATCTGTAGCTCCTTTTCTCTGTGTAGAGATTAATTTTAGCAGGCTTCGTGTAAACATCTGTATTTGCTAATATGATTGGGAATAATCTCCCTGTACGGAAATGAATGTGAAGAAATATGCAGCGATAACGCTCCTGGCAGCAACACTGGTGGGGTGCGACAACAGCTCCGCGCCGCTGTCGTTTACGCCCGAGATGGCGAGTTTTTCAAACGAATTTGATTTTGATCCGCTGCGCGGCCCGGTCAAAGACTTTACCCAGACGCTGTTCAACGAGAAGGGCGAAGTGTCCAAACGGGTCACCGGCACCGTCTCGACGGAAGGGTGTTTCGATACGCTGGAGCTACACGACCTGGAGGCCAACACCAGCGTGGCGCTGGTGTTGGATGCTAATTACTATCTTGATGCGGAAACCCAGCAGCGTAAAGTGAAGCTGCAGGGCAAATGCCAGCTGGCCGAACTGCCGTCAGCCGGGGTAACGTGGGATACCGACGACAACGGATTCGTGGTGGCGGCGCACGGCAAAGAGATGGAAGTGAAGTATCGCTACGACGCGGATGGTTACCCGCTGGGCAAAACCACCGTCTCAGGGGATCAGCATCTGTCCGTCCAGTCGACGCCGTCGAAAGACCTGCGCAAAAGAATGGATTACTCGGCAGTCAGCATGTTGAATGACAAGCCGCTGGGCAACGTGACGCAGAGCTGCGACTACGATCGCCACAATAACCCGGTGAGCTGCGATCTGACCATCACGGACGACAGCGTCAAACCCGCCGTTGAGCACAAGTACACCATCAAGAACACGATTGAATATTACTGAGCGTAAAGTGCATTTTGTGCGTTTCGCCCGGCGGCGCTACGCTTGCACGGGCCTACAATGAAGCACCCTGTAGGCCGGGTAAGCACAGCGCCACCCGGCAAGAAAGACAGCTCAATGGTTTATGACACGGTTTGTCATCAATCTTACTGCGCGGTAGGTTTCAGCAGGCTGGCGCCTGACGGTTTATGTCCGGCCAGGTGCTGATGCTGGAAAATGCACATGCGGATGGTGTTGCGGTATTCACCGTTGATAAAGAACTCGTGAATCAGCTCGCCTTCTACCATAAAGCCCAGCTTGCGATAGATATGGATCGCTTTTTCGTTCTCTTTGTCCACAATCAGGTAAAGCTTGTAGAGATTCAGAACGTTGAATCCGTAATCCATTGCCAGCCTGGCCGCGCGTGACGCAAGGCCTTTTCCCTGATGCTCAGGGGAGATGATGATCTGGAACTCCGCCCGACGGTGAACGTGGTTGATCTCAACCAGCTCCACCAGCCCGGCTTTTTCACCTTCACACTCCACCACAAAACGACGTTCACTCTGATCGTGAATGTGCTTATCGTAGAGATCGGACAGCTCGACAAAGGCCTCATAAGGCTCTTCGAACCAGTAGCGCATCACGCTGGCATTGTTGTCGAGCTGGTGAACAAAGCGCAGGTCTTCACGCTCCAGCGGACGGAGTTTAACGTCGCAGGGCACCGACATTATGGGGCTACCGTGCGGCCAGTGCGGCGATCCAGGCAGCGCAGGGTGTTAGGCTCCCAGTAGGCATTGACGTTTGCACTTTGCTGACACTTATCGCGCGCGTCAAAAGCGACATCTTCTTTGTCCCACTCTTTTTCGGCACGTTTGTTGACCTTCTGGCGAAGGCTACGGGTGTCATTCCATTGTTCTTTGTCCATCGCGGCGTTCTGGCGGCTTTGCGCGCTGTCACCAGACTCAATAATGAGCTTGCTGGTTTCCGCTGTCGCAGAGGCGGCAAAGGCGAACGATGACAGCGCCAGCAGGGCTGTCAGACAAAGGCGTTTGCTTAATGTGGTCATAGCGTTTCCTTTTAAATGGGTGCAGATAATCAAGTTACCCCGTACAGATTCTACACTAAAGCGAAATGACGGCATACCCGCGGAGCAAGTATGGAAAAGTAAAGGGCATCATCAGGTATGATGGTTAAATAAATCCTCACCTGACGTGAAATATGCTTAAAACGACGCTGCTTTTTTTTGCGACTGCGCTGTGTGAAATCATCGGTTGCTTCCTGCCCTGGCTCTGGCTCAAAAAGGGGGGAACCGTATTGCTGCTCATTCCGGCAAGCGTTGCGCTGGCCCTGTTTGTCTGGCTGTTAACGCTGCATCCGGCGGCCAGCGGGCGCGTTTATGCGGCTTACGGCGGCGTCTATGTCTGCACGGCGCTGCTGTGGCTACGCGTGGTGGACGGCGTCAAGCTCAGCGTCTATGACTGGGCCGGCGCGCTGATTGCCCTGTGCGGTATGCTGATTATTGTGGCGGGATGGGGCCGCGCATGAGCCCCCGGTTTTGTGATCGTTAGCTTATTTTACGATCATTATACTTGTATGGTAGTAGTGTAGTTGCGTAAATTTCCGGCATCACAACGAACGATGTAAGGAAAGGAATTATGAAGATTGTCGCGGCTGACGTGTTTGTTACCTGCCCGGGGCGGAACTTTGTCACCCTTAAAATCACCACCGATGAGGGGATTGTCGGCCTCGGTGACGCCACGCTAAACGGACGCGAGCTCTCCGTGGCCTCATACCTGAAGGATCACCTTTGCCCCCAGCTCATTGGCCGCGATGCGCACCGCATCGAAGACATCTGGCAGTTCTTCTACAAAGGTGCTTACTGGCGTCGCGGTCCGGTTACCATGTCGGCCATCTCTGCCGTGGATATGGCGCTGTGGGATATCAAAGCCAAAGCGGCCAACATGCCGCTCTACCAGCTGCTGGGTGGCGCCTCACGCGAAGGGGTGATGGTCTACTGTCACACCACCGGCCACACCATTGACGACGTGCTGGAAGATTACGCCCGTCACAAAGAGATGGGCTTTAAGGCGATCCGCGTGCAGTGCGGCGTGCCGGGCATGAAAACCACCTACGGCATGGCCAAAGGGAAGGGTCTGGCCTACGAGCCTGCGACCAAAGGCGACTGGCCGGAAGAGCAGCTCTGGTCCACCGAAAAATACCTCGACTTCACGCCGAAGCTGTTCGACGCGGTGCGCAGTAAATTCGGCTTCAATGAGCATCTTCTGCACGACATGCACCACCGCCTGACGCCCATCGAAGCGGCGCGCTTCGGCAAGAGCATTGAAGCGTTCCGCATGTTCTGGATGGAGGATCCCACCCCTGCGGAAAACCAGGCCTGCTTCCGCCTGATCCGCCAGCACACCGTTACGCCCATTGCGGTAGGCGAAGTGTTTAACAGCATCTGGGACTGCAAGCAGCTCATCGAAGAGCAGCTGATCGACTATATCCGCACCACCATTACCCACGCAGGCGGCATCACCGGGATGCGCCGCATCGCGGACTTCGCGTCGCTCTATCAGGTGCGTACCGGCTCGCACGGTCCGTCGGATCTGTCGCCCGTGTGCCATGCCGCGGCGCTGCATTTCGACCTGTGGGTGCCGAACTTCGGCGTGCAGGAATATATGGGCTACTCCGAACAGATGCTGGAGGTCTTCCCGCACAGCTGGCGCTTTGATAACGGCTATATGCATCCGGGCGACAAGCCGGGGCTGGGCATCGAGTTTGATGAAAAGCTGGCGGCGAAATACCCGTACGATCCGGCCTATCTGCCGGTGGCCCGTCTTGAAGACGGCACGCTGTGGAACTGGTAAGCGAGGAGCAAACGATGAAAAGCGTAGTGATTCAACAGCCGAACGAACTGGTAATTGAAGAGCGTCAACTCCCGGTACCTGGCGCAGGTGACGTCCGCGTCAGTATCAAGCTGGCCGGGATATGCGGGTCGGATAGCCACATCTACCGCGGCCATAACCCGTTTGCGAAGTATCCGCGCGTCATCGGCCATGAGTTTTTTGGCGTGATTGACGCCGTGGGCGAGGGCGTTGACAGCGCGCGCCTGGGCCAGCGCGTTTCGGTCGATCCGGTAATCAGCTGCGGGCACTGCTACCCGTGCTCCGTGGGAAAACCGAACGTCTGCACCTCGCTGGTGGTGCTGGGCGTTCACCGTGACGGCGGCTTTAGCGAATATGCGGTCGTGCCCGCACAAAACGCCTGGCCCATTCCGGATGACATTCCTGATAAGGACGCCGTCATGGTTGAGCCCTTCACCATCGCCGCCAACGTAACGGGGCAGGCGAAACCGACTGAACAGGACGTCGCGCTGATATATGGCGCCGGGCCGATGGGGCTGGTTACGGTTCAGGCCCTGAAAGGCGTCTATCAGGTGAAGCAGGTTATCGTGGTTGATCGCATAGACGAGCGTCTGGCGATGGCCCGGCGCAGCGGCGCGGATTGGGTCTTTAATAACGGTGAGCAGTCGCTGCAGGCCGCGCTGGAGGAAAAAGGCATCAAACCGACGTTAATCATTGATGCCGCCTGCCATCCCTCCATTTTGCAGGAAGCGATAACCCTGGCCTCACCGGCGGCGCGCATCGTGCTAATGGGGTTCTCCAGCGAGCCGAGCCAGATTGTTCAGCAGGGCATCACCGGCAAAGAGCTGGCGATCTTCTCCTCGCGCCTGAACGCCAACAAATTCCCGGTCGTTATCGACTGGCTGAAGAGGGGGCTGATCGACCCGGAAAAACTGGTCACCCATACCTTTGACTATCGCCACGTTAAAGACGCCATTGAACTGTTTGAGAAAGACCAGCGGCAGTGCTGCAAAGTTTTGCTCACGTTCGGCCAATAATCATTTACGCGGTTAAGCGCCTGCGCAGACAGGCGCTATGTGGTACGCATCTTACCTTTCAGAGATAGCCATTATGACGCAAGTACAACCTCAAAGAACCACATCCGATCTGGTGAAAGCCGCCGTTTCCGGCTGGCTGGGCACCGCCCTGGAGTTTATGGACTTCCAGCTTTACTCGCTGGGTGCCGCTCTGGTCTTCCATGAGATCTTCTTCCCGGAACAGTCCGCCGCGATGGCGCTGATCCTCGCGATGGGCACCTACGGCGCAGGCTATATTGCGCGCATCGTCGGCGCCTTTATCTTCGGCAGAATGGGCGACAGCATTGGTCGTAAGAAGGTGCTGTTCATTACCATCACCATGATGGGGATCTGCACCACGCTGATTGGCGTCCTGCCGACCTACGCGCAGATCGGGATTTTTGCCCCCGTGCTGCTGGTGACGCTGCGCATTATTCAGGGCCTCGGCGCCGGGGCCGAGATCTCCGGGGCCGGGACCATGCTGGCGGAGTACGCGCCGAAAGGTAAACGCGGCATCATCTCCTCGTTGGTGGCGATGGGGACTAACTGCGGGACGCTGAGCGCAACGGCGATCTGGGCCATCATGTTCTTTGCCCTCGATCGTGAACAGCTGCTCGCCTGGGGCTGGCGCGTGCCGTTCCTCGCCAGCGTCGTGGTGATGATCTTCGCCATCTGGCTGCGTATGAACCTCAAGGAGAGCCCGGTCTTTGAGAAAGTGAACGATGTGCAAGCTGCGCAGCCGGACACCTCACTGGGTTCCATGGTGAAAAGCAAATCCTTCTGGCTGGCGACCGGCCTGCGTTTCGGCCAGGCAGGCAACTCAGGTTTGATCCAGACCTTCCTCGCGGGCTATCTGGTCCAGACGCTGCTGTTCGATAAGGCCATCCCGACCGATGCGCTGATGATCAGCTCCATTCTCGGGTTTATCTCCATTCCGCTGCTGGGCTGGCTTTCCGATAAAGTGGGGCGCCGTCTGCCGTACATTATCCTCAATATCTCCGCCATTATTCTGGCCTATCCGATGCTGTCGATCATCGTCGATAAGAGCTATGCGCCGGGGACGATCATGCTCTGCATCATCGTTATCCATAACTTCGCCGTGCTGGGGCTGTTTGCGCTGGAAAATATCACCATGGCGGAGATGTTTGGCTCGCGAAATCGCTTTACCCGTATGGCGATCTCCAAAGAGGCGGGCGGTCTCGTAGCGGTGGGCTTTGGTCCGGTACTGGCAGGGATTTTCTGCAATATGACCGGCTCCTGGTGGCCGATTGTCGCCATGCTGGTGGCCTATTCCGTGATTGGACTGATCTCGGCGATCCTGATGCCGGAAGTGCGCGACCGTGATTTAAGCGCGGCGCAGGACGCAGCCGAGTCTGCGCCGAAAGAGACGGTCGGTTACGGTGCCGTCTCCTCGCGACGCTGATGGTTTATAGCTTGCGCTACCTGTCACACAACTTTGATTTTGTGTCACACCACATGAACAAAAGTTAATATAAATCAAAATCTCAAACGGCAGTATCAGTATGGTTGATGGCAGTAATTTTTTACCCCAACTGCCATTCTAGTTGGTGTAGTCAGCAGGCGCTGCCGCTTCAGAAAGAGCGGCAGCGATCCACAGCTTTCTAATAAACGAGTCTTAATCATGGAAAATACCTTATTACAGGCCAATGCGACGCTGCCTCAGTACGATCGCGACAGCCTTAAAGCTCGCATCGTTCATTTAGGCTTTGGCGCATTTCACCGGGCGCATCAGGCAGTGTATGCCGATATTCTCGCCGCTGAGCACGGCAGCGACTGGGGCTACTGTGAGGTTAACCTGATTGGTGGTGAGCAGCAGATTGCCGATCTGCACGCGCAGGATAACCTCTATACCGTGGCGGAAATGTCTGCCGATGCGTGGACCTCCCGCGTGGTTGGCGTGGTAAAAAAGGCGCTGCATGCGCAGGTTGACGGGCTCGAGACCGTGCTGGCCGCGATGTGCGAACCGCAGGTGGCGATTGTCTCGCTGACCATCACCGAGAAAGGGTACTGCCATTCCCCGGCGACAGGGCAGCTGATGCTCGATCATCCGTTTATCGTCGCAGACCTGCAAAACCCGCACCAGCCAAAATCTGCGCCGGGTGTGGTCGTGGAAGCGCTGGCGCGGCGTAAGGCGGCGGGTCTGCCGGCGTTTAGCGTGATGTCCTGCGATAACATGCCGGAGAACGGTCACGTGATGCGCAATGTCACCTGCGCGTACGCCCGTGCGGTAGACGGTGAGCTGGCGGACTGGATCGAATCCCACGTTACTTTCCCGTCAACGATGGTGGATCGCATCGTGCCTGCGGTCACCCCCGACACGCTGGATAAAATTGAACAGCTTACCGGCGTGCGCGATCCGGCGGCGGTGGCCTGTGAACCGTTCCGTCAGTGGGTGATCGAAGATAACTTTGTGGCCGGCCGTCCAGCGTGGGAAAAAGCCGGAGCCGAGCTGGTGTCAGATGTTATTCCGTTTGAAGAGATGAAGCTGCGCATGCTTAACGGCAGCCACTCATTCCTGGCGTACCTGGGCTATCTGGCGGGCTATCAGCATATTAACGACTGTATGGAAGATGAAAACTACCGCGTCGCCGCGCACGCCCTGATGCTTAACGAGCAGGCGCCTACGCTGAAGGTCAAAGGCGTCGATTTAGGACGCTATGCCGATCTCCTGATTGCCCGCTACAGCAACCCGGCCCTGCGCCATCGGACCTGGCAAATTGCAATGGACGGCAGCCAGAAGCTTCCGCAGCGCATGCTGGATTCCGTGCGCTGGCACCTAGTGTATCAGAAGCCTTTCCCGCTGCTGGCGCTGGGCGTGGCAGGGTGGATGCGCTATGTCGGCGGCGTGGACGAGCAGGGTAACGCGATTGACGTGAGCGATCCGCAGCTGGCAGTGATTCAGGCGGCGGTTAAAGGCAGTGCGGAAGGGGAAAGCCGGGTCAGGGCGCTGCTCGGCATCGAGGCCATCTTCGGCAAGGAGCTACCGCGTGAAGCCGTCTTTGTTGATGCGGTGATGAAGGCATACCAGACGCTGCTGCAAAAGGGCGCGAAAGCGACCGTGGCGCAGTACGTGTCTCAACGGTAATTCAGTACATGCCGCCGTTCGCGGCGGCATCTCTGCGCACCGTTTAGTGCATACCCAGGCGAATCAGCTCAATCGGTTCGAACTTACCTTCGCATCCTTCCACTTCAACCGTTTTGCTGCGGCGCACCTGCGCGGCATCCAGCCCGTCGCTGTGGATCGCTTTAATCACGCCAGTTTTGCCTGTGCCGTTAATCATGACGCGGCTGCCGGTGGTGATTGCATTGCGGTTACGGTCGTATGTCATCATGGTATTTTCTCCTCTCTAACCTGTTCGTTACGGCGTTATTTCAGGGTTGCCGTTCACGGGGCATATAAATACGCCTGTCTGCATCAGATGTTTTTGTTTTTGATCAAACTCACACTTTTTTCTTTATTGCGTCGGGTGCTGACGGTTCACGACAGCAATTGACAAAGCAGACCGTTATTTTCATTAACTGATAGTTTCATCAGGGAAGCGTTGAGGGTTGGTTTATTTTCCCGGTGCCATTCTGGATACAGGAAATAACCCTTTCATCGGAATAAGGAGCCAGGCTTATGTATAAGAAGATTTTGATGCCTGTTGATGTATTTGAAATGGATTTGAGTGACAAAGCGGTTCGCCACGCGGCTAACCTCGCGAAGGCCGAGGGCGCGTCGATTACCCTGGTCAATATTCTGCCGACCAGCAGCCGATCCCTGCTGCGCGGTTTTAACGCCGATATTAAAAAGTTCGAAGAATATATGACTGAGGAATCCGGGAAGAAAATGAACGCCTTAAAAAGGCTGTTCGACATCTCGCCGGAGAAAATTGACAGCCTGGTTCGCTTTGGCAACGTCCGCGATGAAATTATCAGGCTGAGCAAAGAGGGGGAATATGACGCGATCGTCATCGGGTCGAAAAATCCGGGCATCACCACCCATCTGCTGGGATCAAATGCGGAATCTATCCTGCGCTACGCAACCATTCCGGTGTTAGTCGTTCGCTAACCCTCTCGCCGCACCCGAAAGGGCGCGGCGAAATATTATTCTTCGCTAAACCACTCGCTATTTTCCTGACGAATCAGCTGCACGGATTCGCTAATTTCCTGCAGATGCAGCGTCATCGCTTTTTCCACGCCGTCCGGGTCGCGTTTTTCCAGCGCGCTGAAAATATCATGGTGTTGTCGGAGCAGCATTTCCGGTGGAGAGACGTGATCGAGACTCATATAACGCACGCGGTCGATGGTGGCCTTGATGTTTTCGATGGTGTCCCAGGCCAGCTGGCAATCTGCAATCTGCGCCAGCTTCTGGTGGAATTCATCATCTAGCTGGAAGAAATCATTCAGCTGCTTACGGTCAATCGCAATCCGCTGCTGATGCAGGTTTTGCTCCAGCAGGTAACACTGCTTGTCGTTGATGAGCGTTGCGGCACGCCGCGCCACCGCGCATTCAATGGCCTGGCGAACAAAACAGCCGTTGCGCACCTGAGAGAGTGAAATTTTGTTCACATAGCTGCCGCGCTGCGGGCGGATCTGAATCAGACCGTTTTCCGCAAGCTTAATAAACGCTTCACGCACCGGCTGACGGGAAACGTCAAAACGCACGGACACCTCTTTTTCAGAAAGCGGCGTTCCCGGTGGGATCAGGCAATGGACAATATCACGTCGCAAAATGCGATAGATTTGCTGGTTTACGGGCTGGGTGGGATTGAGTTGCGATTCAGCGGCCATGAGTTGTCATTTCTCAGAGAGTTAGCCTGAACATACTACCATTCTTTTATAACCCGAAACAGACCCGGCCCGCAGGCCGGGAAGGGCAGCGTTAGCTACGATGGACGCTAAGCCCGGCAAAACTCTGGCTGACCGGCATCATTTCTACGGTATTGATGTTGACGTGTTTTGGCAGCGTCGCCACCCACCAGACCGTTTCGGTGACGTCTTCCGGCGTCAGGGCGTTAGCGTTTTCATAGGTTTTGTCTGCTTTCGCGTCATCGCCTTTGAAACGCACCTTGGAAAACTCGGTGCCACCCACCAGGCCCGGCTCGATGTCGGTGACGCGAATGGCGGTGCCGTGGAGATCGGTACGCAGGTTAAGGCTGAACTGGCGCACAAACGCTTTTGTTGCGCCGTAGACGTTGCCGCCTGCATAAGGCCAGCTTCCGGCGGTGGAGCCGATATTGATAATGTGGCCGCGATTGCGCTCAACCATGCCCGGCAGCACCGCGCGGGTCATATAGACCAGCCCTTTGTTGTTGGTGTCGATCATGTTTTCCCAGTCTTCCACGCTGGCTTTGTGTGCCGGCTCCATGCCCAGCGCAAGACCGGCATTGTTGACCAGCACGTCGATGGCGCGCCACTCGGCGGGCAGGTTGGCAATCATCTCTTCAATCGCCGCGCGGTTACGCACGTCCAGCTGCGCGGTCAGGATGCTGTCGCCTAATTCGTCCTTCAGCTCCTGCAGACGTTCCTGACGGCGGCCCGTTGCAATAACCTTGTGCCCGTTGGCGACGAAGCGACGCGTGATGCTTTCACCAAAACCTGCCGTTGCCCCGGTAACTAAAATAATCATCTCACTGTTCCTCAACGCTTTTTGTGTTTAACTAACATAGCACGGCCGCAGAGGGTGCGTTAAGGCAACATTTGTATGACAGCGTTGCAGGGGATGGCGGCCTGGCCTACTCTGGGAGGATACCCGTACTCAGGAGTGAAAGATGACGGCCACGAATCCTTTTTTTGACATCAGCCTGCTGCCTTACCAGGCCCCCCATTTTGATCAGATCAACGACAGCCACTATCGTCCGGCCTTCGATGAAGCCCTTCGCCAGAAGCGTGCGGACATTGACGCGATTGTCGCTCAGGCCGCTGCGCCTGACTTCACGAACACCGTGCTGGCGCTGGAGAAGAGCGGCGCCATGCTCTCGCGTGTCAGCAGCGTGTTCTTCGCCATGACTTCCGCGCACACCAATCCGTTTTTACAGGAGCTGGAAGAACAGTTCTCCACCGAGCTTGCCGCGCTGGCAAACGATATCTGGCTGAATGACGCGCTGTTTGCCCGCGTGGAGAGCGTCTGGCAGGACCGTGCCGCGCTTGACGCCGAATGCCGTCGTCTGGTCGAGGAGCTGTATCAGCGGTTTATTCTGGCCGGTGCGCGTCTGAGTGAGACAGAAAAGACCGAGCTGAAGGCGCTGAATACCGAGGCGGCCTCGCTGACCAGCCAGTTTAACCAGCGTCTGCTGGCTGCCGATAAGACCGGTGGGCTGGTGGTGGATTATGCGCACCAGCTTGACGGGCTCAGCGCAACGGAGATCGCTGACGCGGCGCAGGCTGCCGCGGAGCGAGGGCTAAACGATCGCTGGCTGATCCCGCTTTTGAACACCACCCAGCAGCCCGCGCTTTCCGCGCTGCGCAATCGTCAGACCCGCGAAAACCTCTTCAACGCAGGCTGGACGCGTACCCAGAAAGGGGACGAAAACGACACCCGCGCGCTGATTCTACGTCTGACGGCGCTGCGCGCGCGGCAGGCCCGTCTGCTGGGCTTTGAGGATTACGCTAGCTGGAGCATTGCTGACCAGATGGCGAAAACCCCGGCCGCCGCGCTGGAATTTATGCGCGGCATTGTGCCTGCCGCCCGCGCCCGCGCGGAACGCGAGCAGGCCGATATTCAGAAAGTCATCGACGACGAGCAGGGCGGTTTCACCGTGGAGGCCTGGGACTGGGCCTTTTATGCGGAGCGCGTGCGCCAGGCAAAATATGCCCTCGATGAGTCGCAGATCAGGCCCTACTTTGCGCTCAATACCGTGCTGCAGGATGGCGTATTCTGGGCTGCCAGCCAGCTGTTTGGCATTCGCTTCGTCGAGCGCTTCGATATCCCGGTGTATCACCCGGACGTCCGCGTATGGGAAATTTTCGACCACACCGGCGAAGGCATGGCGCTGTTTTACGGTGACTTCTTTGCCCGTGATTCCAAACAGGGCGGGGCATGGATGGGGAATTTCATCGAGCAATCCTTCGAGTTTGCTGCCCGTCCGGTGATCTACAACGTCTGTAACTACCAGAAACCGGCGAATGGCGGTATCGCGCTTCTCTCCTGGGATGACGTAATAACCCTGTTCCACGAGTTTGGCCATACGCTGCACGGTCTCTTTGCCAGCCAGCGTTTCGCCACCCTTTCCGGCACCAATACGCCGCGTGATTTTGTTGAGTTCCCGTCGCAAATCAACGAGCACTGGGCCAGCCATCCTAAGGTGTTTACCCACTATGCGCGCCATTACGAAACCGGCGAACCGATGCCGGACGCGCTGCGGGAAAGCATGCTCAACGCGACCCATTTCAATAAGGGTTATGACATGACCGAACTGCTGGGTGCCGCGCTGCTGGACATGAACTGGCACGGCATCAGCGAGGCCGTTTCGAGCGTGGAGGATTTTGAAGCGGCAGCGTTGAAGAAAGAGGGGTTGGATCTGCCCGCCGTTCCGCCGCGCTACCGCAGCAGCTATTTTGCCCATATTTTTGGCGGCGGCTACGCGGCGGGGTATTACGCCTACCTGTGGACGCAGATGCTCGCTGACGATGGCTATCAGTGGTTTGTCGAGCAGGGCGGGTTGACTCGCGAAAATGGACAGACATTCCGCGAGGCCATTTTGTCCCGCGGGAACAGTACTGA
Organism: Enterobacter sp. CFEC122; assembly: GCF_052983755.1. Lineage (NCBI taxonomy): Bacteria > Pseudomonadati > Pseudomonadota > Gammaproteobacteria > Enterobacterales > Enterobacteriaceae > Enterobacter > Enterobacter sp. CFEC122. The sequence continues at coordinate 119,907 of NZ_JBRIQR010000015.1, forward strand.
TTTAGCTGAACTTTACCGGAACTGGCGCGGGCACGATCCGAAGATTGAGCCGATGCTGGATAACCGCGGATTGAGCGAATAGAGTCAATGCTGTATGAAAAAAGAACCGGGCTTTACGCCCGGTTTTTTATACGTCTGTAACCGTTTCAGCATAAAAACTAAGATTATGTTCTTTATAAATAAAACCGGCGAGGTTAAAGGTCACTCCCTCCGGGAGATGTATTTAACCGAATTCAGGCTGTAAGAGAGCTAATAATTTGATCTGGATTGTAAAAATCAAATGTTCTTTAAGCTTAAGGGTTTTAACTATAAATTTTTATTATTCTTTGCCGATAAATAAAGGTGGCATAAAAATTGGCGTATTAGCAGTATAAGAAGGCGAATGATGACCCTACCTCTGAACAATCCCGGTTTTACGGATGCCGAGCCTTCTAAGGGGCTGATAAATAAAACCTTTACCTATATAGTGACATTGTTGATAAGTATTTTCATTGCGGCAATAATTTCCCTGCTATTAATAAAAAATAATGTTAATAAAATCAGCGATAAGCACGATGAATTTTTGTTAAGGAAAGCCCTGGATTCCCGCCAGGAAAGCATGCGAAGTCACTTGAAAGATAATGCTGAATGGGGAGATGCCTACAAACATCTTCATTTGAACACTGACGTTCACTGGGCATGGGATAAGCAGAACCTGGGTAAGTCCCTGTATGACAACTTTGGCTACGAAGGGGTGTTTATTCTCTCCCCGGAAGGAACCACGCGATACAGCGTGCTTGACGGGAAACTGAAGCTTCAGGATCTCGGGCGCTGGTTAGATAAATCAACCAAGGAGCGATTACTCCGTGAGGTGAGCGTTAACAATGGATTGCCGGTTTCTATGCTCACGCTTATCGATTCCGTTCCAGCCATTGTTTCTGCTGAATGGATAACAACGGGCGATGACGCGAGCGTGCAACCCTTGCCGGGGAAACCGTCGATAATGGTGTTTGTAGACAAGTTAACGGCTAAAAAACTCCTCGCGATTGGGCAGGATGCCGGTATTAAAAATGTTCGTACGTCACCTGATGCAGTCACTTCTCAAATAAACAATCAAACAGAATTTACCTTAAGCACCCAGAATGGTGATGTGCAAATTATCTGGGACGGTGAAAATCCCGGCCAGGCATTGATTATTTATTTTTTACCATTACTCATTCTTTCAGTTATTCTGACGGTATCGATGACGGTTATTCTCATGCGCCATATTATGCAGAAGGCGAGAATGCTTGACGAAAATACCTTTCTCCTCGAGCAGGCGCGGTTGAATCTTATCACCAGTGAAAAACGATTCCGGGACGTCAGTGAAACAACCAGCGACTGGTTCTGGGAAACAGATTTATCGTTAAAGATAACCTGGCTTTCAGGTCGTTTTTCTACAGTAACGGGATATGAAAATAGCAAATGGATAGGCCGCAGGCTGGATGAACTCTTTCCTGCGTCACGCGGATTATTACAAAACTGTGTGAGGCTCAGGGAATTAACTGAACGCTTTGAATTTAAAAACTGTCCTTATATTCATGCGCAACAATCTACGGCCTATTGCACGCTTCTGGCAAAGCTTTCTGCTCAGCCTGATGGAACGGTGGTCTTGCGAGGCGCGGCAACCGACGTTTCTCTGGAAGTTGAAGCAACTAAACGGGTGGAGTTCCTGTCACGTCATGATGAATTAACCGGTCTGCCGAACCGCTATCATATTAAGGAATTTCTGGCAGGCCAGTTGGCTAAAGAAGACCTTAACCATTATCCCTTTGCCATGATTTGCCTCGATTTAGACAAGTTTAAACCCGTCAATGATATTTTTGGGCACTCCACGGGGGATGCGCTGCTTGGCGAGGTCGCTCTACGTCTTAAAAATTGCGTTCGTCGAGGTGATTTTGTCGCACGGCAGGGAGGGGATGAATTTATGCTTCTTCTCGGCAATACCAGCCAAAAAGACCAGATTGATGAGGTGTGTCACCGCATCGTACAGGAACTAAACCGTCCTTTCTCCATTGAGGGTAATGATGTCGCAATAGGCGTAAGCATGGGGATTGCGCTGGCTCCCCTGGATAGCAGCAGCGCAAACGATCTTTTACGCTATGCCGATATTGCGCTTTACCAGGCTAAGCAATCCGGTAGGAACAGATGGGTCTATTATCGCCCGGATATGTCGGAAAAGTTAACTGAACGGAGAAAACTGGAACTCGAACTGAAAACCGCGATTCGCGAAGAGCAACTCTATCTGGTGTACCAGCCGCGTTATAACCTCCGATATTCTAAAATAGAGGCCGTCGAAGCGCTGGTACGTTGGCAGCACCCGCACCGAGGGACGATGATGCCCGATCAGTTCATCCCGCTGGCTGAAGAAACAGGTCTGATTATTAACCTCAGCAACTGGGTCATACGCAAAGCGTGTGCGGAGACGAAAGATAAATTACCGGGACTATCGGTATCCGTAAATATTTCCGCTATCGAATTCCAGGCAAGCGATCTTGCTGAAAGGATAAAAGAGATCCTGCATGAAACAGGGCTAGAACCTGACCGACTGGAAATAGAAGTGACGGAAAATGTCACGCTTTCCGATCCTGAAAAGACCTTGCAGACCATGAAGGCTCTCAAAAAAATGGGCGTCCGTATTTTGATTGACGATTTCGGTACCGGCTATGCCTCACTGAGCTATCTCCGGAAGTTTCAGTTTGATGGACTCAAGCTCGACAAGAGCTTTATTTTTACCCTGGGGGACTCGCCGCAGAACCAGTCAGTCGTGGAAAAAATTATCGACCTGGGGAAAGCCTATTCCATGGCGGTAACCGCAGAAGGGGTGGAGACCGCCGAACAGCTCTCTTTTCTGAAAAAAAATAAATGTGATGAAGTTCAGGGCTACCTGCTTGGAAAACCGGCCGCCATTACGGAATTAAATTTAAACGCAAACAGAATAGATCTTTAAATTGTGCTTCCATCAGCTTCGCACGCTTTACGCCGGGAAGCGAAAATGAAAAACCGGGCTTCTCGCCCGGTTTTTTGTCATCTGCTATCTGACCGTATACAGAGGCGCAAGCGCGTTCTATCTAACGACCAGCACAGGACATTTCGCATGCCGCACCACTGCCGCAGCGTTCGAACCCAACAGATACGTCGATATGTCAGGCTTATGGGAGGCAATGATGATCAGGTCGGCGCCGATCGTGTCAGCGAGCTTAAGGATTTGATCCTTAGGCGATCCCGTCACGGCGTGAGTCTGTATCTTATCTGCAGGAATTTTGAATTGCTTAACAATCTCATCCAGTTTCGCTAAAGCAGCGTGCTGGAATTCTTTCATCTTCGGCATTTCTGCGGGGTAGGCCAAACCTAACGATGAATAATAGGGAAGCGATGGAATAACAGTAAGAAAGTGAACCTTGGCCGTGTTAAGTGCGGTGTGTGCCTGAACGAACGGGATAACCATGTGCGTCAGGCTATCCTCGGAAATGTCAATGGGAACCAAAATGGTGTTGTACATGTGCCCCTCCTGAGTGTTTTTTGCACAACTCAGAGTAGGCCGTTAATTCCTGCAAAACAGAGAGCAGGCTGTCATAACGAGGACAAATTTTGGTTATGTGATATTCGCCCGGTCGAACATGCCTCTGAATTCGTCAAGTAGTGTGACAAAGAACGTTTGTTGAACGGGGCATCCTGGGATTCATCGGCCCATGTCACTGCCCATTTCTGCAAAACGGGAAGCCTCAACCGGGCGCAATGCCCGGTATCGTGTTCATATTGCGTGGCAGCTTACGGAAGCCATAATTTTATTCCCGCCGATATTACCCATAATTAGCTCGAGTAATTTCCGGTATTCCTCACGGGTCATTACCTCGGCCCGTATTTCAGTTTTTCCTTCTGCTTGCGCCGTATCGCAATAAATGGCTTTCAGACTCAACGTCAACTCTTTCGCCATGTTGACCACACTCTGCCGCACCGCATCTTCATGCTCGTCATCACAGGTGATTTTCAGGACATAGCATTTTTCGCCTTCATGGAGCGCGGGCAGTTGATTAATCCGCTGCGCAGCTTCGCGAAGCAGGATGTTGGCGCACAGAATAATCACGCTGGCCATACCAGCATTCCAGAATTGACCTAATCCACATAGCACGCCAATTCCGGCCGAACACCACAGCGTCGCGGCGGTATTAAGACCGCGAATATTCATTCCCTCACGCATAATAACGCCAGCGCCAAGAAAGCCTATTCCGGAGACAATCTGCGCTGCAATACGCCCCGGGCTATCGGGTGACGTCGAGAGGGAACTTAAAATAAACACGGCCGCACCCGTTGCAACCAGAGCATTGGTACGAAGCCCGGCCATACGTTGGCGCCACTGTCTTTCCGCGCCAATAATTGCGCCCAGCAGCATCGCTGCGAGCAGATGAGAGATATAAGGGAACATCAGCCTGTCGCCTGTTAACATGATTACACGATAAGCGTCAGCGCTTCACAAAGCACAGTATGACGCCGTTAAAACGCAAAGCATGTCAGCGCGAGGGCGGCGGAAAGAGTGAATGATTAAACATGAACATCGCGATGCTCCACAAATTTGGTCGTTCTTAATGTATTGGGATGCAATCACGTCAAGAGGATTGCTGCCCACCGTTAAGGTAAGCAGCGAGAAAATCGCGTCAGCTTACCTTCGTATCAACGATAAAATGGCTTTCCAACGAAGGACTCCTGTGAAATTTTTTGCCAGTATAAGCAGGCGCAATAATGAGTAAAGTAAAAAAACAGCGCCCTTGATGTATTGTTTAAGTTTGCAGGGAATATTTTTCAGACGTCATCTGATTTTCAAAAATACCCGGTATACTGCATTTTGCTTATTTCAGGCAATAACAGGCAAGGCAGGAAGTATGTCTCTTCGTTCGCTGCGGGCGTTATGCCTGACAAGTTTTTTCATTGCTGATGTTCGTGATGGTCTGGGGCCTTTCCTCGGTATTTTCCTGACCGAACGCCACTGGACCCCTGATGATATCGGCATCCTGATGACGGCCGGCGGGCTGGCGGGGTTACTGGCCACGCTGCCGGCGGGGTTCATCACCGACACCTCCCGCAACAAGCGCGCTGTGCTCGCGCTACTGTGCATTCTGATCACGCTCAGCACGCTTCTGCTCTGGTTTAGCCAGCAGAGCAGCGTTGTCGCCGTGTCGCAAGTCGTCACCGGTATCTGTGCGGCATTTGTCGGGCCGTTAATCGCCGGGATTACGCTGGGGTTGACCGGGCAGGGCGGGTTCAGCGCGCAGATGGGTAGAAACGAAGCGTTCAATCACGGCGGCAATTTTGTTACAGCACTGATCGCGGGCGGCATTGCGTGGTACTGGGGCGTGGGCGGGATTTTCCTGCTGATGACCAGCACCACGCTGCTAACGCTGTGTGCGCTGCTTGCCATTCGCAACAGCGATATCGATAACGACGCGGCGCGCGGGCTGTCCTCTTCAGCGAGCCTGCCGGTCCCCGGTTTTGCGGTGCTGATGAAAAACCGGGCGCTGTTTGTGACCGGGCTGACGCTGTTGCTGTTCCACCTGGCGAACGCCGCGCTGCTGCCGATGCTGAGCATGAGGGTTGCCGCGGCACCTGCCGCGATCAACCCCGGTTTGTATGCGGCAGGTACCGTCATCATTTCTCAGGCCGTGATGATCCCCGTCGCCATCTGGGCCTCGCGCCGGATCGAACACTATGGCTACTGGCGCTTGATTATGTTGGCGCTGCTGGTTATGCCGGTGCGTGCGGCGCTGGCGGCATCCACGGATGCGCCGTTAATGATGATCCCGGTACAAATTCTCGACGGCCTGGCCGCCGGGATCCTGGGGGTCGTCGTACCGTCGTTTATTGTGGTGCTGCTGCGCGGAAGCGGGCACGTCAATGCCGGGCAGAGCGTGGTGATGTTGATGCAGGGAGTAGGGGCATCCATGAGTCCGGCATTAACCGGGACGATCGCCGGTCATTACTCGTTTGCGACGGCATTCAGTGTCCTGAGCGCGATTGCGCTGGCTGCCGTCCTGCTCTGGTGGCGCGTTGCGCACCGGAGCTGGGAAACAAACGCGCCGGGTGAGGCTTAGCCGCCCACCCGGCGTAGCACTTAAGCCAGCTCGTTAGGGCACGCTTCGCCCTTTTCCAGCTGCTGCAGGTTCCCCAGCGTGGTTTCTGAAATGCTGATCAGCGCTTCGGCCGTCAGAAACGCCTGGTGACCGGTAAACAGCACGTTATGGCAGGCAGAGAGGCGACGGAACACGTCGTCCTGGATGACGTCATTAGACTTGTCTTCAAAGAACAGATCGCGTTCGTTCTCATACACGTCCATCCCCAGCGCGCCAATCTTCTGGGTCTTCAGGGCTTCGATAGCAGCCTGAGAATCAACCAGCCCGCCGCGGCTGGTGTTGATGATCATCACGCCATCCTTCATCTGGTCAAACGCCGCCTGGTTAAGCAGGTGGTAGTTTTCCGGCGTCAGCGGACAGTGCAGGGAAATCACGTCGGACTGCGAGAACAGGGTCGGCAGGTCGACGTACTCCACGCCCAGATCCAGCGCTGCGGCGCTTGGGTACGGATCGAATGCCAGCAGACGCATGCCAAAGCCTTTCAGAATGCGCAGGGCAGCCACGCCAATTTTACCGGTGCCGATTACGCCAGCGGTTTTGCCGTACATGGTAAAGCCGGTCAGCCCTTCCAGCGAGAAGTTGGCGTCACGGGTGCGCTGATAAGCGCGGTGAATACGACGGTTGAGGGACATCATCATGCCAATCGCATGTTCAGCCACCGCTTCCGGGGAGTACGCCGGAACGCGCACCACCTTCAGACCCAGCTCTTTTGCCGCGTCGAGGTCCACATTGTTGAAGCCCGCACAGCGCAGGGCGATGTACTTCACCCCCTGTTTTTTCAACTCTTCCAGCACCGGGCGACTGCCGTCATCGTTTACGAAAATGCAGACGCCTTCACAGCCGTGCGCCGTTTTGGCGGTTTTTTCGGACAGCAGAAAGTCGAAAAATTCAAGCTCAAACCCGTAAGCCTCGTTAACATGTTGCAGATACTTTTTGTCGTACTGCTTTGTGCTGTATACCGCGAGTTTCATAAGACTTTCTCCAGTGATTTTGCATTCACGTTAGCATGATTAAAATTATCTTACAATTTCTAAAATATTATTGAATTCAATAAGTTCTATCAATTATTCTAGAGCATATGTGCACCCTAACTCCATGATATTCATATCCACCGATTTCTTAAGCGGGACTGACACCAGCGACATGTCTGCTTGTTTTACTCTAAGGGGGCTATGGGGGAGACTAAAGTCACAACAAGTGCGTATGTTTGGGTAAGTGGTTTCCCAATGCTTGAAAATGTGACTACCTTTAGCTGTTAAAATGACGTAGCTCTTTGAATGTCCTAACATCGAAGGTAGTATTATTAATATCATTTTAAAATGACAGGGAGACCGAATGTACAACCATAATCGGGATAAAAGTCATTTCGAAGAGAAAGTCTTAGAGATTGAAAATCTTGCGCAGCGAATTGCCACAAAGCATTTGCTTTATGGTACCGCTGGTATGTTTTTTGAAACTCAACAACTTGTTGCTCACCTGAGAAGGGAGATCGAGTCGCATTGCTTGACCTGGTCAGGCGGGATTCAATTACTTGATGAACAGATACATCATCTTAAGGAACAGGATGATTTACTCACCTTCAATAAAGCTAAGTTATTTATTGTTGTTGAAAAAAACCGAACAACAACGACGACTTTAGCGCTTAAACAGATCGGTTTCGTTGCCGGTGGGGCGCAAGTG